>CAYLJT010000040.1:0-20301 GCA_964383995.1 uncultured Polyangiaceae bacterium | reverse complement strand
CGCGGGAGATCGCGCACGCGTCCGCGGATGCGCGAACGAAGCGCTTGCAGCAGCGCGCGGGGCTCGACGAGCGGGCCGCGCAAAACCTCGTGGCGTACGTGGAGGAGCAGCTCGCGGCGACCGGCGAGGTGCCCTCCGATCGCACGATCATCATCGAACGCACACGCGACGAGCTCGGCGATCACCGCGTGTGTCTGCTCTCTCCCTTCGGCGCGCGCGTGCATGCGCCTTGGGCGAGCGCGGTGCTCGCGAAGTGGGAAGGGGGACCCTACGGGCGCATCGAGGCGCTGTGGTCCGACGACGGGATCACCTTTCGTTTGCCCGAGAGCGACGAGCCTCCGCCGAGCGAAGTGTTCTTGCCCGACGCCGACGAAGTGGAGCAGCTCGTCGTGCGTGGGCTCGGCAAATCGTCGCTTTTTGCCGCGCGTTTTCGCGAAAATGCCGGCCGTGCGTTGCTCCTCCCGCGGCGCTCGCCGGGCAAGCGCGTGCCCCTCTGGGCCCAACGCAAGCGCGCCTCCGACTTGCTCGAAGTGGCCTCGCGCTACCCGAGCTTCCCGATCCTCTTGGAGACTTACCGCGAGTGCCTGCGCGACGTCTTCGACCTGCCGGCGCTCGTCGAGCTCTTGGGCGCCGTCGCCACGCGCAAAGTGCGGGTTCGCACGGTCGACACCGCCAGGCCTTCTCCCTTCGCGGCCTCGCTCATGTTTTCGTACGTCGCGAGCTACCTCTACGACGGCGATGTGCCCCTCGCCGAGCGGCGCGCGCAGGCCCTCACGGTCGATACGCGCGAGCTCGGGGAGCTGCTTGGCGCGTCGGAGCTGCGCGAGCTGTTCGACGCGGATCTGATCGCCGAGCACGAGGCGCATTTGCAACGCCTCGACGCGCCCTATCCCTTGGCCGGGCCCGACGATCTCGTCGATCTGCTGCTTTACCTGGGCGATCTGACCCGGGAAGAGGTTGCCGTGCGGGGCGGAGACCGTTTGACATCAAAAGAAATTGACGCCCTTGTCCGAGACTTCCGTGTGGTCGAGGTGCGCGTCGCCGGGGACGTGAGGCTGGTGGCGGCGGAGGACGCGGCGCGCTACCGCGACGCCCTCGGCACCATGCTGCCGGCGGGCATGCCCATCGCCCTGCTCGCCCCCGCGGAGCACGCGCTCGTCGACCTCGTGGCCCGCTACGCGCGCACCCACGGCCCCTTTCCCGCGGCGCGCTGTGCCGCGCGTTTCGGCCTCGGCGTCGACCCCGTGCGGGGCGCCCTCGCCGTGCTCATGGAGCGTGGTCGCGTCATCGAAGGCGAGCTTTTGCCCGGCCGGGAAGGGCGAGAGCACTGCGATGTCGAGGTGCTGCGCACGCTCAAGCGCCGCACGCTCGCGCGCCTGCGCAAAGAGGTCGAGCCCGTCGAACAGGCCGCGTTCGCGCGCTTTTGCCTCGCGCAGCACGGCATCACGCGCCCCCGCGCGGGCCTCGAAGCGGTGCTCTCGGTGGTGGAGCACTTGCAAGGCTCACCCCTCCCGGCCTCCATCGTGGAGAGCGACATCTTCGCCGCGCGCGTCGAGGGCTACCGTCCTTCCGACCTCGACACCCTGGCGGGAGCCGGCGAAATCGCCTGGACGGGCGTGGGCTCGCTCGGGCCCAACGATGGCCGCATTGCGCTCTATCTGACCGACGATCTGCCCCAGCTCGCCCCCGCCGCGGAGCCCGTAGCGGGCGACCTCGCGGCCCGTCTGCGCGCCCTGCTCGAAGCCCGCGGAGCCCTGTTTTTCCAGGATATCGACGCTGCGCTCGGGGCCTTCCGCGCGGAGCTCGTGGAGGTTTTGTGGGACATGGTTTGGGCCGGCGAGGTGACCAACGACAGCTTCATGGCGGTGCGCTCGCGCCTCTTCGGTGAGCGCACGAAGGACCGCCACCATGGAGGTCTCGGCTTTCGCTCGCGGCGCCGCACACCGCCGGGCACGGAGGGCCGCTTCTCGCTCGTGCGTCGCGTCGCGTCGACGCAGAGCCCCACCGCGCAGATGAAAGCCCTCGCCGAGCGCCTGCTCGCGCGCCACGGCGTGCTCACCCGCGAGGCCGTTGCGGCCGAGGGCATCGTGGGCGGCTTTTCGTCGATCTACCCCGTGCTCAAGGCCATGGAAGAGTCGGGCAGGGTGCGGCGTGGCTATTTCGTCGAGGGCCTGGGGGCCACGCAATTCGCCGAAATAGGCGCCGAAGAACGCCTGCGCGCGGAGCGCGAGCGCCCCGAGCACGCGCAGGTCGTGGTGCTCGCCGCGGCCGACCCCGCGAACCCCTACGGCGGGGCCTTGCCCTGGCCCGAACGGCAAGGCGCGCGTCCGCAGCGCGTCGCGGGCGCCCACGTCGTGTTGGTGGACGGCGCACTGGCGGGCTTTCTCGGGCGCGCGGGCTCCACGCTCATGACGTTCTTGCCTTCCGACGAGCCCGATCGAGGCCGCACATTGCGCGCTCTCGCGGAGGCGCTTGCCGCGGAGGTCGAGCGCGGGCGCCGCCGTGCACTGCTTTTGAACGAGATCGACGGTGTGGACGCGGCCGCATCCGTGGTGGCGCCGGCGCTCGTCGAAGCGGGCTTTCAACCCTCGACGCGCGGGCTCCTGAAGCGGCCGAGCCAACACGCACGGAGCGCGCGTCGCTTGCTCTGACAGAACATGGGCCCCGACTTGACAAGGCGCCCGCCGAAGTGTGTCCTCATTTTCGTGAGACTTGCCGCGCAAACGCTTTGGGGAACGCTTTTCGGTGCCGGGTTGGTAGCGAGCTGTACGCTCAGCTCCGAGGGCACGGGGGCCGACATTTCTTCGAGTGGAACGACCACCTCCAGCTCGGGCACCGGAGGCGGAGGCACCACCACAAGCACTACGGGTCCCACGACGACGACATCGACCACCACAAGCACCTCGAGCGCAGGCGGATCGGGGGGCGGCGGTAGCAGCCCGTGCACACCCGGTGAAACGCAGGGCTGTTACACCGGCCCGCCGGGTACCGAAGACGTCGGCACCTGCGTCGGCGGCACCCAGACTTGCCTGCCCGACGGCAGCGCTTTCGGCGACTGCGAAGGCGAAATCACCCCCGTTGCGGAGGACTGCGCGCTCTCCGGCGACGAAGATTGCAACGGCTCCCCGAACGACAATTGCCCCTGCAACCCGGGCGATACGCAGGCTTGCTACTCCGGCCCCGCCAACACCCAAGGCGTGGGTCCGTGCATCGGAGGCATGCAAACCTGCAATCCCGACGGCTTGGGATTTGGGGCCTGCATGGGCGAAGTGACGCCCCAAACCGAGGCTTGCGACGGGCAGCTCGTGGACGAGGACTGTGACGGTGCCGTCAACGAAGCCAGCGGCACCGGCTGCGTGTGCGATGGCGGGGCCACGACACCTTGCTACTCGGGGCCGATGGGCACGCAAAATCAAGGCGTCTGCGTGGGCGGCATGCAGACGTGCAACGCCCAGGGCACGGCCCAAGGCGCGTGCGTCGGTGAGGTCGTGCCGAGCTTCGACTCGTGCGCCACCTCCATCGACGAAGACTGCGATGGCCAGGCTCCCCTCTGCACCGGAAGCCACGTTTTCAGCTTTGCCTACGGCACCGACAAAGACCAGTTCGCGAACGACGTCGCCACCTACAACACGGACATCTACGTCACCGGGCAATTCACAAACAACCTCGATTTTGGCCTCGGAACGATGGCCTCGGGGAGCACGTCCAAGTTCGATATCTTCCTCGCCAAGTTCGACAGTGCGGGGGCCGTACTGTGGCAACAACGTTTTGGCGACGGGGCTGGCAAAGACGAAATCGCCCTCGCGATGGGCACCGACGGCGCGGGTCGCGTGGCGATCACGGGCTCGGTCGACGGCTCGGCGCTGTTCAACCCGGCGGGCGCCCCGCTCACGGTGACCGGCGCAGCGGATGTGTTCGTGGCGGTCTACGACGCCGCGGGCAATCACATCTTCTCGCGGCTTGACGGCGATGGCAGCGGTCGCGGTGTGGACTTCGATGCCGCCGCCAACGTGTACCTCACGGGTGACTACACAGGCTCGATCAACTTCGGAAACGGCACGGGCAACCTCTCCTCGGTCAACGCATCCGACATCTTCTTGACGAAGATCGACATCGGCGGCGTTGCTCAGTGGGCCAAGAGCTTCGGCGGCACGGGCAACCAGGTGTCCAACGATCTCGTCACGGACAGCGGCGGAAACACCTTTATTTGCGGGCGATTCGACACCGCGTTGGCTTTCGGCGGCGCGGTCGGGAACCTCACGTCCGCGGGCGCGGCCGACGCGTTCGTCGCCAAGATCGACGCCGCGGGCAATCCGCTTTGGGCCAAGAGCTTCGGCGATTCGACGCAGCAAGTCGCGTACACGCTGACGCTCGACGCGGGGGGGAACGTGTACGTCGGCGGCGCGTTCCAGGGCACCGTCAACTTCGGCCTCGGCAATGTTTCCGCCAACAGCTACGACATGTTCGTGGTCAAGCTCAACGGCACCGACGGCAGCACCGCTTGGGTGACGACCTTCGGCGGCACCAACATCGATGAGGTGCGGGGCATCTCCCTGGATGCGCTCGGCAACGTCGTGATCACGGGTGGTATGCAGGGCACCATCGACTTCGGCGGCGGCGCGCTCGTGCCGGGCGGAGCCGACGATTTCTTCGTGGTCAAGCTCGACCAGCAAGGCAAATACGTTTGGGCAAAGCGGGCCGGCGACGGGGCCTCGCAGAAGGGGCTCGGCGTGGCGACCGACAACCAATCGAACGCGATCACGGTGGGCACGCTTAAGGGCAGCGCCGATTTTGGTGGCGGGCTCCTCACCACCACCGTCGCGGGAACGGCCGACGTCTTCATTGCGAAGTTTGCGCAGTAAAAGCGGCGTCGTGCGGGCGTTTGTCTTCGTCGTCGGCGCGGCTTTTTTCCTCGCGCCGACGCCGGTCCGCGCCCAAGAAGCGCCCCCCGTCGAGGAGGCCCCCGCGGCGCGTGAGGCGGTGCTCTTGCCGGCGCGCGTCATCGACGCCGAGAGCAAACGACCGGCGGCGCCCAACGATCGCAACGCCGCGCTGCTTCGTCACCGCCTCGACGCGGTGTTAGCCGACGCGGTTCAGGATCTCGGCCTTACCATCGACCTGACTCACCGCGGGGAAGGCAACGGCGGGCCCGTCGAGGAGGCCGACGTTGGACCCCTCGCGGCGCGCGTCTCGGCGGTCGTCGTGGCGACCACGCTCGTCGACGCGGGCCGCTCGCTCGAGCTTAGGATCGTCCTCGCGGGCCCCCAAACCAAGAACCTCTTGCTGCGCGTCGAGCGTGTCTCGCCGGCGGATATCGAGGTTCGCGCGGCCGTCATGCTGCGTGACCTGCTCGCGGATCTGGACGGGCGAGGGGGCTCGTCCACCGGCCTCCCGCCTTCGTCCACCGACCCGGTCTCGCGAGGCTTGTCGTCTCCGGCAAGGAGCGCGGGGCGCCCGGCCCTCGCCGTGGGAGCCACGCTTTTCGGCGGATTCTACGGCTATTCCGTGCTTCGCTCGTCGGGCTCCGACGACCCGCGTCTGCTCTACCCGCTGCTCGCGGTAGGGGCGGGCATCGGCCTCGGGGGCTCGCTGATCATCTCCGACGAATGGGACGTCGGCGCCGGCGATGCTGCGTTTCTGCTGTCCGGCGTGTCGTGGCCCTCGCTTTCGGCCCATCTCATCTACGAGGGTCGCTTTGCCGACCACGCGCTGAACACCGACGAGCGTTGGACCTTCGGCCTGGTGGGCGGAACGCTGGGCCTCACGCTGTCGACCCTCGCCCTCGCGAAGGGTGGAATGAGCGAGGGAGGCGCCACGCTCTCGCACTCCGGGGCGGGCGTCGGCCTGGTGTTTGGGGGCCTGACCGAGCTGTTTGTGGAAGGTAAGGTAGAAAACACACCGCTTACCGGTATGGGCTACGGTGCGGCCGCCGGGTGGCTCGCGCTGAGCGCTGCCGCGACCGAGGTGCGCGTGCCCTCGGGCAGGATTTTCGCGGCGGATTTGGGGGCGGCTCTGGGTGGGCTCGGGGGCGCGGCGGTGGCCAGTCCACTGCTCTTCGATCAACCCACCTCGACCGATCAGCGCATTTGGGTCGGCGCCACCGCGGCCGGCGCCGTCGCAGGCGGCGCCCTCGCGTGGTTCTTCACACGAGACACGTCGGTGGCCACGGCGCCTTCGCGGTGGGCAACCTGGGTGCCGCAACCGGGCGTGCTTGGGGCCAGTCAAGGCCCGCGCGGGCCCGCGCCGATCGTCGGCCTCGGCGTGTCCGGCCCGCTGTAGCGCTTATTTTCCGGGCACGTGGCTTCCACCGGCGTCGGCGTCGCGGGAGCGCCCAAACACCTTCGAGCCCGGGGGAACCGAGTGGACCAACCACACATTGCCGCCGATCACCGATCCGGCGCCGATCACCGTGTCTCCGCCCAAAATCGTCGCCCCCGCGTACACGGTCACGCCGTCTTCCAAGGTGGGATGGCGCTTCTTCGAGTCGCCCCGGTTCGGCACCGAGAGCGCCCCCAACGTGACGCCCTGGTAGAGCTTCACATCGCGGCCAATCACGGCCGTTTCGCCGATCACCACGCCGGTGCCGTGGTCGATGAAAAATCGCTCAGCGATGGTGGCGCCGGGGCTGATGTCGATGCCCGTCTGCCCGTGCGCGAACTCGGTGATGATGCGCGGGATCAGGGGTACGCAGGCGCCGCGCAGCACGTGCGCGATGCGGTGGGCCGTGATCGCCTTCAGCGAGGGGTAGCTGAACACCACCTCTTCCATGCTCTCGGCCGCGGGATCGCCCTGAAAAGCGGCCTGGATGTCTCCCGCCAAGGTCTTGCGCAAGCTGGGGATGGCGCGCATCAGCCCGAGCACCACGTCCTCCGCGGTGCCCGGGCAATGCCCCGCGTCGCGACCATGCCAAGCGCGGTAGCGCAGGGCCCGATCGATCTGGTCGACGAGCAGCGCGTGGCTCGCGTAGAGGTGCTCCGCCAAACCATGCCGCAGGTTGTCGTGATCGAGGTGGCGGCTCGAAAAATAGCCCATGAACAGCGCCGCTTCGAGGTGTCCGTAGGCCTCGATGACGGCCCGTTTGTTGGGCAGGGCGGCGGTCTCCAAGCTGTTGATCGGGTCGTCGTCGCGGTAGCTCTCGAAGACGCCATCGATCGCGCGTTCTAGCTCGTGGTATCGGTGTCCGGTCGTCATGCTCTCCGGAGCATGGCACATTCGACCGGAGAAGCGCATGAAGCTCACCGAGCTGATAGGCAATACACCCCTCGTCGAGCTGTCCCCCGGGCCGGGCGTCCCCTCCGAGGTCAAGCTCTTTGGCAAGATGGAGGGTCAGAACCCGGGCTCCAGCGTGAAAGACCGGGCCGCTTGGTCGATGATTCGCCGCGCCGAGGAGCGGGGCGATATCCGCAAGGGCATCACGCTCATCGAGCCGACCAGCGGCAACACCGGCATCGCCCTCGCCATGATCGCCGCCGCCCGCGGCTACCCGATTGAGCTCATCATGCCCGCCAACGCCACCGCCGAGCGCGTCAAGACCATGCGTGCGCTCGGCGCCAAGGTCGTCCTGACCCCCGCCGACAAGTCGATGGAAGGTGCCATCGACTACGCCCGCGAGCAGGTCGCCAAGGGGGGCTACTTCATGCTCGACCAGTTCGGCAATCCGGACAACTGGCGTGCTCACTACGAGGGCACGGGCCCCGAGATCTTCGCCGAGACCAAGGGCCTTGTCACACACTTCGTATCTGCCATGGGCACGACAGGCACCATCATGGGCACCTCGCGCTACCTGAAAGAGCAGAGCGAGGCGATTCAGATCGTCGGTATCCAGCCCACAGAGGGTGCCAGTATCCCGGGCATTCGCCGCTGGCCCCAGGCCTATTTGCCCAAGATTTTCGAGCCGGCGCGGGTGGACCGGGTGGTCGATGTAAGCCAGTCCGACGCCGAGGAGACTGCCCGCCAATTGGCCCGGGAAGAGGGTGTGTTCGTGGGTGTATCGAGCGGAGGGGCGGTGTTTGCGTCGCGCCTCGTGTGCCGTGAGCTCAAGCAAGGTGTGGTGGTCTGTATCCTGTGCGACCGCGGCGATCGCTACTTGTCGTCCCCCCTCTTCGACGAGGCAAAGTCGTGAGCGCGGCCCCCATGCACGTGACCTTGCGGCGCCTGTCCGGAGCCGCATTCGAGGCCAAAAACGCCACGGGTCAGTCCCTCGTCATCGACGGCCCCGAGTCGGTCGGCGGGGTCGGCGCGGGCCTCCGCCCCATGGAAGCATGCCTGTCTGCACTGGCCAGTTGCAGCGCCGTCGATGTGCTCTTGATCCTCAATCAGCAAAAGCAACCTCTGGAGGAGCTCGACATCGTGGTCGACGGTGCGCGTGCCGACGCAGTGCCCGCGGTGTTCACCGATATTCACCTCCACTTCGTGGCGGGAGGCGCGGTGGATCCAGGCAAGCTAGCGCGGGCCGTGCGGCTGTCGATGGACAAGTATTGCTCGGTAGCCAAGATGTTAGGGGCCGGCGGCGTGCGCATCACCTCGGGTGTTTCGCGCATCCTGCGCAGCGTCGACGGCGTGCGTGTCTCGGTCACCGACGACGCCATCCGCGCCGGCAAGCTGCTACAGGCGCTCTCGTTGACAGGCCCCCTGGGCGAGGGTCCGTGGCTGTTGGCCGAACGCGGCGAAGAGGTCGTGTGCTTTGCGGGAAGGGGCCCTGACGGCGCGCTCGTGCCGCTGTTCGAAGGGGGCGCGGCGGCGGAGCAGGTGTTTAGCGAGGTTGCGACGTAGGGCGCGCGGGGGCGGGCGCCAATCCGCCGCCGTTCTTGGCCCCATTGAGCACCAGGTCAATCAACGCCTCTAGCCGTTCTTCGCTCACGGTTTGGCGTTGAAACACCAACATGTGCTGGAGCGAGCCCGCCAACGTGCCAAACACGAGCTGGGGATCGGTGCCCTTGGGCAGCTCGCCACGCAGGATGGCTTGCTCGATCACGCGGCTTGCGAAGCGGTCCTTCGATTCGCGGATGGACCTCGCCAAGAGCGCGAGCTCGCTGGTTGGATCGGCGCCATGCACCATGCGCATCAGGCTTTGGCCGCGTGGCCTCGGCGTAAATGGTGCCCCCGGTGATGTGGAAATGTCTGAGACAACGATGAGCGCGCGCTCACCCGGCTCCACCTTGTTTGAAGGCAGCGCGGCGGCGCAGGAGGTCTTTGGCGGCGTCTTGATGTGAGGCTGCGCCCACCGGGCCTCTATGGCGGTCGGCTCGGGGTCGACGGCGCTCCGCGCTGGGTAACCGTAGCAAGGCGGGTGAATCGCGCCGATCGTTTGCGAGAGCGGCTGGCTTCCGCCAGGAGTCGAGGCATCCCGAGCCCGATTGTCCTATGCTCGCTGCAGCCCATGAAAAATCTCGCTGCTATCGTTGTGCTTGCGCTCGCCCCATGGATGGGCCTCGCGGGCTGCGAGGGCAACGTCGACGTCCCTTGTGCTCCCGTCGACGATGGCAACCCGTGCACCGCCGATAGCTGCGTGGACGCTGTGACTACCCACAGCGATGTGCCCGTGGGCGCGAGCTGCGGCGATGGCCTTTTGTGCGACGGCCACGGCGCGTGCGTGGGTTGTGTCACCGCCGGGACATGCCCGGGCACTGACTCAGAGTGCCAGTCGCGCACGTGCCTGGCCGGTGTCTGCGGCGTTTTTTTCGCTAGTATCGGGACGCCGCTCGCGGTTCAGACCCCCCACGACTGTGCCGTCGCCACGTGCGACGGAGCGGGCCTCATCGCCGTCACCATCGACGACACGGATACTCCGGCCGATGACCGAAATCCGTGCACCAACGAGGTGTGCATCTCTGGCGAGCCGAGCTACCTCGCGCTCGACGGTGGGGCGTGCGACGACGGCGACGGGTGTACGGAGAGCGACGTCTGCGAGTCCGGGGTCTGCGTCGGGCACGATCCGATGACATGCCCCGTGAACACGGCGTGTGTCGCGGGCGCGTGTGTGGGCCCCGCGTGCGACGGCACCCTCGGCTTGCCGGGACTGCCACTCGCGCAGGTCGGCACGGAGCCCTCTTCGCTCGCCGCCGCGGACTTCAACGGCGACGGCGCGCTCGACCTCGTCGTCGCCAATGAGAAGGACGACAACGTGAGGATCTTGCTCAACGAGGGACACGGGACGTTCGCGCCCAAGGTTGACTACGTTGTAGGAAAGGCGCCGCGGGCCGTGGTTGCGGCGGATCTGGACGGTGATGGCAAAGCCGATCTTGCCGTCGCCAACCATGGCGACGACACCGTAACCGTGCGGCTCAACGCGGGCAATGGCGCTTTCGGCGCGAAGGTGAACTATGCGGTCGGGCAGGCTCCCACCGGCGTTGTGGCTGCGGACCTGGACGGCGACGGCGAGCTCGATCTCGCAGTAAGAACCACCGAGCTCGTCAGCGTGTTGCTCCAGGTTGGAAATGGCAGTTTCGCGCCAAGGGTCGACTTCGCCGTTGACTACGTCGGTCTGGGAAGCCTCGTCGCTGCCGACTTGAACGGCGACGGGTTCTCCGATCTCGCCACCGCCAGCGGGTTTTCCGGCACGCTGAGCGTCCTCTTCAACGATGGAACCGGCGGCCTAGCGCCACCGGTCGACTTGGGGGTGAGCGGGGCCTCATTCGCGGCCGCAGACTTGGATGGCGATGGTGACGTCGACCTCGCGACGTTGAGCGGTTTCGCTGGCGCGAACGTGACCGTCTTGCTGAACGGTGGCGATGGGGCCTTTACGTTGTCGAGCTATCCCGCGGCCTACTTTGCAAAGTTGCTCGCCACGGCGGACTTCGACGGCGACGCCGACCTCGATATCATCACTATCAATACAGATTTGGAGAGCCTGAGTGTCTTCTCAAACGACGGCGGAGGCGGCCTCGCTCCACGCGTCGACTACAAAGCGTCTCTTGCGGGCGGTCAGGCAGTGGTAGCCGCGGATATCGACGGGGACGGCGCGGTGGACGTGGCCGTTGCCAATGATTACGGCCTGAACTTGTCCTTAGGAGCCGTCCTTGTGGCGCGGAACGCGAGCAATGCTAGCTTCGTTGTGGGGGACCACTACCCCAATATCGAGGGCCTGTACACGCCTCAGGCGGTCTCCGACTTCGACGGCAACGGGACCCTCGACATCGCGGTGACTAGCTCGCAAGACAACTTTGTTCGCGTGTTTCTCCGAGACGCTAGCGGCGCCGTCGCCCCTTCGAACGACTACGCTACGAGCGCTAATTCGGAGGCGATTGCGGCGGGTGATCTGAATGGCGACGGCAAACCCGATCTCCTGATCGCGACCGACGCGAGCGTGAATGTCTTGCTCAACGCAGGCGACGGAACCTTCGGCGCGCCGTCCGACTACCCCGCAGGAACCCAACTCTTTGCGATAGTCTTGGCCGATCTGAATGGGGACGGCGACGCGGACTTCGTCGTCACCAGCTCCGGATACGACGCCTTTGAGGTACGTCTCAACAACGGCGATGGCACGTTCGGACCAACGAGCACCTATTTGGTAGGTCCATGGACAAAAGGCATCGCCGCCGCGGACCTGAACGGCGATGGCCGTCCGGAGCTGGCTGTGGTGGGGAATGACGACACCCTAGGCGTGTTTCCTAACAATGGCGACGGCACTTTCGGTCCAAGTGCCAGCTACAGCGTGAGCCCTCTGGCAATGCGGGTCGCCGCAGGTGACGTAAACAGTGACGGTATCGCCGACTTCGTCGTCACGAGCCTGAGTGGATCAGTGAGCGTCCTTCTTGGCGAAGCTGACGGCGCGCTCGGGAGCCGAGTCGACTATGCGACTGCGATCGATTCGACCTCGGTGGCAATCGCGGATCTCGATGGCGACGGACGCCCTGAGATCGTCACCGCCTCCGCCAATTTTATGGTGAGCGTGCTTCGGAACGTGGGGGACGGTACGTTCTCCCCCTGCAAAAACTTCCCAACGACCTTCCCGCCTTCGTCGATCGCCCTCGCCGATTTCGACGGTGACGGAAGGACGGACTTAATCACAGCAAACGCCATGACCCCGTGGACGCCGGGCGACATCAGCATTCTTTACAACACCTGTCTTCCCTAGGCGTTCGTGGATACGGCGCACCAAAGGGCCCTCGCTTCGGCAGCGAACCGAGGCTTGGACCGCGGACCACAGGCGCTTACCTTTCCGACATCGATCGACCGGAAGGCAATCCGCCGCCATTTTTGGCCCCATGGAGCACCAGGTCAATCAACGCGGCGAGCCGCTCTTCGCTCACGGTTTGGCGTTGAAACACCAGCATGTGCTGGAGCGACCCGGCTAGCGTGCCAAACACGAGCTGGGGGTCGGTGCCCTTGGGCAGCTCTCCACGCAGGATGGCTTGCTCGATCACGCGGCTCGCGAAGCGGTCCTTTGATTCGCGGATGGAACGCGCGAGGAGCGCGAGCTCGCTGGTTGGGTCGGCGCCGTGCACCATGCGCATCAGGCTTTGGCCGCGTGGCGTGTGGGCGAAGCGCAAGAACGAGCGCATGGCCGCCAGTAGGTCGTCGCGCAGGCTGCCTTGGTCGGGGAAGACGATCGTCTCGTCGGCCACCGAGACCACGGCCGCGCGCACCAGCTCGATCTTGGTGGCCCAGCGCCGATACACGGTGGTCTTGTTCACGCCCGCCCGCGCGGCCACACTCTCCACGCTCAACGCCCCGTAACCCACGAGGGAGAGCTCCTCCAATGTGGCCTCGATGACTTTGTCAACCACCTTTTGGCCCCGGCATTGGGGGCTCGGCTCAACGCTCTCGAAGCGGCTCATCGTCGCTTTATTTTTCTTCGCAGAGTCCTAACGCAACTTGTCGTTGCGCAAGGGCACCCTATCACGTAGAACGCGCATCGCAACAACTCGTTGCGATGCTCTCCCGGCCCCCCAAGGACTTCATGGCACGTCTCGCAGTAAAATGGGCACTTCTCACGGCGGCCCCGCTGTTTTTGCTTGGGGCTTCGGGCTGCAAAACCTCAGCGGCGGCTCCCGCGGAGGCCACGGCGGACGCCGCGGGTGAGGCCGCCGTCGAGGTGAAAACCGCGCCTGCCAAATTGCAGCGTGTTCCAGATTACTTGCTCGCCACCGGCCAGCTCCGCGGCAACCAGGAGGCCGATGTCGCCGCCAACGCCGCGGGCAAGGTGCTCTCGACGTCGGTCGAGCGCGGCAGCGAGGTGAAAAAGGGCGCGATTCTGGCCCAGCTCGACACCCGCACCGCCAACCTGTCTGCCGCCGAGGCCTCCGCCAACGCCCGCACCGCAGCCGCCAACGCCGAGCGCGCCAAGGCCGACTGCGCGCGGGGCAAGAGCTTGGCCGAGTCGGGCACCATTTCGGCGCAGGAGTGGGAGCGCATGGAAACGGCCTGTCGCACGACGGAGCTGGGGGTCGCCGCAGCCCAGGCCCGGGCCGCAATGGCCTCGCAGGCCGTGGGCGACGGCGCCATTCGCGCGCCCTTCGCGGGGGTGATCACCGAGCGCTACATCGACACGGGAGAGTACGTTCGCCCGGACTCTCGCGTGGTCACCCTGGTCGAGCTCGACAAGCTGCGTCTGGAGCTGACCATCCCCGAGGCCCAAATGGGCCGTCTCGCCCAGGGCGCCCGGGTCGAGTTCACGGTCGCGGCCTACCCCGATCGCACGTTCGAGGGCAAGGTTCGCTTCGTCGGTGGCGCCGTCCGCACGGCCACGCGCGACGTCTTGGCCGAGGCCGAGGTCGACAACAAAGAACGCGCCCTTCGCCCCGGCATGTTCGCCATGGTGCGGCTGTCGATTGGCGAAGCGCCGCGCGTCGTGGTGCCTGTCTCGTCGACTATTCAGCGCGACGGGAAAGACCGCGTGTACGTGGTGCACGAAGGGCTCGCGGAGGAGCGCGTGGTGGCCCTGGGCGACAAGCTGAACGACGTCGTGGTGGTCACGCGGGGCGTCAGCGAGGGCGATCTCGTGGTGCTCAGTCCGCCCGAAGATCTCCGCAACGGGCAGCCCGTTCGCTAGCCAAACGCTCGACGACAAGGAACTCCCATGCAGTGGCTCGCTGACGTTTGTGTTCGTCGCCCCGTGTTCGCAACGGTGCTGATGCTCGTCCTGGTGGTGCTCGGAGGCGTCTCCTATTCGGGCCTCGGGCTCGACACGTTTCCCAACGTCGACTTCCCCGTCGTGGTCGTGACGACGCGCCTGCCGGGCGCGGCGGCTGCCGAAATGGAGAGCGATGTCTCGGACAAAATCGAGAGCGCCGTCAACACCTTGGGTGGCATCGACGAGCTCCGCTCCTCGTCGAGCGAGGGCGTTTCGCTGGTCATCGTCACCTTCGCCCTGGAAAAAGACGTCGATTCCGCGGCGCAAGAGGTAAGAGACAAGGTCAATCAGGTGCTCGGCGAGCTGCCCCGCGGCATCGACCCGCCGGTGGTGGCCAAAATCGACCCCAGCGCTTCGCCCGTGTTGTTCATCGCCGCCAAGGCCGAGAACATGCCTATCCGCGACATCACGGAGATCGTCGACAAGTCCGTGCGTCGCCAAATCGAGACCATCGACGGCGTCGGTCAAGTGACGTTGATTGGCGGTCGTAAGCGCCAAATCAAGGTGCTGCTCGACCCGGTGTTGCTGCGCTCTGCGGGGCTCACGCCGCTCGACGTGCAGCGCGCGATCGCCACGCAGAACCTCAATGTCCCCGGCGGCTCGGTCGAGTCGGGCCCCACCTCGTCCACCCTGCGCATCGCAGGTCGCGTCGGCTCCGTGGAAGAGCTCGGCCGCATCGTGGTGCGGCAAATGGGCGATCACCCGGTGCGCGTGACCGACGTCGCGAAGGTCGTGGACGCCGAGGAGGACGAAGCCACGTACGCCCAGTTCGACGACGAAAGAACGGTCGTTTTGTCGATCAAAAAGCAGTCCGGCAAGAACACCGTGGCCGTGGTCGACACCGTGTTGGCGCGCATGGGGGAGATCGAAAAGACCTTGCCGAAGGGCGTGAAGCTCGACGTCGTGTACGACAACTCGGGCGTCATCCGCACCTCGATGCACGCGGTGTTGGAGCACCTGATCGTGGGCGCCGTGCTGGCGGCCATCATCGTCCTGCTCTTTTTGGGCAGCGGGCGCAGCACGGCCATCGCCGCCTTCGCCATCCCCGTGTCCATCGTCGGCACCTTCGCGGTGATGTCGGCCCTCGGGTTCACGCTCAACTTTCTGACCCTCTTGGCCTTGGCGCTGGCCGTCGGCCTCGTGATCGACGACGCCATCGTCGTCTTGGAGAACATCGTCAGCTTCATCGAGCGCAAGGGCATGAAGCCCTATCCGGCGGCCATCCTCGCCACCAAAGAGATTGGCCTGGCTGTCTTGGCAACCACGTTGTCGCTGATGGCGGTGTTCGTACCGGTGGCCTTCATGGACGGCGTCGTCGGGCGCTTTTTGCAGAGCTTCGGTCTGACCATGGCTTCGGCCATCTTGGTGTCGCTCATCGTGTCGTTCTCCCTGACACCCATGTTGTCGGCCAGGTGGCTGAAGTCCCACGTCCCGGGCGCGAAGAAGCCCGTCTTGGAGCGCGTGGTCGACGTCTTTTATCGGCCCATCGAGGGTGGCTATATGGCCATGTTGCGCTTCTCGATGCGCCACAGGTGGCTTATCGTTCTGCTCTGTTTTGGCGCCCTGGGCGCCATCGGGCCGATTGGCGGTCAGTTGGCTGGCGGCTTCATTCCGCCGAACGACAAGGCCCAATTCGAAATCGCGGTGCGCGCCCCCGAGGGCCGGACTGTCGCCGATACGCGCCTCATCGCCGAGCGCATCGCGGGCCAAGCACGTCAGTTGCCCCACGTCACGCACGCCCTCGTGACCATCGGCGAAGACGACCGTCAGACGCCGAATTTGGCGAAAATCCGCGTGCTTTTGACGGATCCGCGGGAGCGCGAGCTGACCCAAGAGCAGCTCATGGATCTGGCGCGCCAACGCATCGTGCGCAAACAGCCCCCCGAGCTGCGCGTCAACGTGGCTGAGATCCCTGACTTCTCGGGAGGTGGTCAGTCTTCGGCGGCGGTCCAATACGCCATCTCAGGCCCCGACCTCGACGAGGTCAGCCGCATCGCCAACCGCGTCACGGCCGAGCTGCGGGCGGTCCCGGGCGCCGTCGACGTCGACAACACCCTCATCGTCGGAAAGCCCGAAATCCGCGCCGAAGTGCTGCGCGACAGGGCCGCCGATCTCGGCGTGTCGATAAGCGATGTGGCCAATACGCTCCAACTCTTCGTGGGCGGTCTCAAGGTGTCGAGCTACGCCGAGGGCGGTGAGCAATACGATGTGCGCGTGCGCGCCGAAGCTGCCTATCGGGCCGACCTGGCGTCCCTCGCGATGGTCAGTGTGCCTTCGACGAAGCTCGGCTCGGTGCCGCTGTCTGCCCTTGTTTCCATGAAGGAGACCACCGGCCCGTCGACCATCGACCGCATCGGGCGCTCCCGTCAGATTACCCTGCTCGCCAGCTCGGCTCCGGGCGTCGGCGACTCGCGCATCGAGCAGGCGCTCAAAGACATCGTGGCGAAGAGCCACCTGCCACCGGGTTATCGCCTGTTGCCCCTCGGGCGCACCAAGGAGGCCGAGAAGATGGGCAAGGCCTTCGCCTTCGCGTTCGGCATGTCATTCATCTTCATGTATTTGATCCTCGCCGCGCAGTTCGAGTCGTGGTCGAGCCCCTTCATCATCCTCCTGACACTGCCGCTCACGGTGCCATTCGCGCTGCTCTCGCTTTTGATCTTCGGGCAATCGATCAACATGTTCTCGATGCTCGGCATTCTGGTGCTCTTTGGCGTCGTAAAGAAAAACGCCATCTTGCAGATTGACCACACGAACAACCTGAGAGCCCAGGGCTTACCCAGGTTGGAGGCGATCTTGGAGGCCAATCGCGATCGTCTCAGACCCATCTTGATGACCACGCTCGCCTTCGTCGCCGGCATGATCCCCCTCGTGCTGTCGAAGGGTGTCGGCGCGGGGTTCAACCGCGCGATGGCAGGTATCGTAGTAGGCGGCCAAACGTTTTCGCTGCTGCTGACGCTGTTGGCCACGCCGGTCATCTATTCGCTGTTCGACGACCTCGTGAACGTCGTCACGCGCCCCTTCCAAAAGGCCCGCGGCGACGACGGAGGCCGCGCCGATCTCGACAGGTTGCTGCACCACCACCAAGGCCACGGCGCCGAGGTGCCGGGGGAGTAGGGCTTGCGGGGGGGATGAAGCTCTGAGAAACTGACCCATTAGAATGGTGGGCGAGTTTTTATGAGCTTGTTAGGGCCGGCGATTGGAGCGGTGTTCGCGAAGCGATACGAGATCATTCGCGCCATTGGTGAGGGGGGAATGGGCGCCGTCTTCGAGGTCGTCGATCGCGTGACCCACCGGCACCGGGCCCTGAAGGTGTTGCTGCCCGGCAAGCTCGACGTGCCCGATTTGCGCAGGCGTTTTCAGCTCGAAGCGCGGGTTACGGCGGAGATCCAGAGCGAGCACATCGTGGAGGTGCTCGACGCCGGCGTGGACGAGGAGACGGTCATGCCGTTCTTGGTGATGGAGCTCCTTGATGGCGCCGACCTCGCCGGGGTCCTGGCGCAGCAAGGCCACGTCCCCGAAGAAGACGTGGTGCGCTGGCTGCACCAGGTGGCCCTCGCCCTCGAAAAGACCCACGCCAAGAAGATTGTCCACCGCGATTTGAAGCCCCAGAACCTGTTCCTGACGGTCCGAGACGACGGCACGGCGCGCATCAAAATCCTGGATTTTGGCCTCGCCAAGCTGATCGCGGAGGGCTCCGAAGAGCGGACGATGAACCACGGCACACCGCTCTACATGCCGCCCGAACAGCTACGAGGCCTCGGTAACATCGACGGTCGCGCCGACCTGTACGCCGTCGCACACATCGCCTACCAGCTTCTTTCCGGCGAGCCCTACTGGATGGAAGATTGGACCGGAGCAGGCGCGTTCTTCAACTTCATGCGCCACACCGCGCGGGGGCCGGCGGAGCCTCCCAGCGAACGGGCGCAGCGTCGCAACCAGGTGACCTTGCCCAAGGCCTTCGACGCCTGGTTTCTCAAGGGCGCCGCGGCTCACCCCGACAACCGCTATTCTTCCGCGATGACAATGATAAGCGACCTCGCGGACGCCGTGCTGCCCGCCGCCTAGGGGGGCTGCCATGGACTGTGTGCGCTGCGGCGCGCCGATGCGGATCGAGGGCGGGGACGACTACACCGACCGCTGGGAGTGCAGCCAGTGCTGGGTGTACGCCCTGCATGTGGTGCAGCCCTTCCCGTTTCCAGAGCGCTGGGTGGTGGTGCGCCCGTCGGACCTGACCCGCGCCGAGCTGCGGTTCATCCTGGTGCCCAGCGCGGCGGACGATTCAAGGTGGAAGAGCCGGAGAGATCCAGGCTGATGCGCGCGCGAGCAGCGGGCCGTCGGCAAAGGCAAGACGGCCGTTCGCCCACGCGGGGCGCCGCTTTGTGCGGGATTTAGCGGGGGAAGGGGAGGGGAGCCCGCCGTGGCCAGGAGGTGCGCGCGGCGGGCGAGGGAAGGCGAGGGGAGGGAGGAATCAGTTCGGGTAGACGCCGAGCTGATCGGGGGTGCCGAGGCCGTAGGTCACGACGACCTCCCAGAGGTAATCGGGCACCGACTTGTAGTTGGCGAGCTGGACGGCAAAGTGGTTGTCCCACTTGGTCAGCGCCACACAGGTCGGGTCGATGTTCTGGTCGCAGTCGGGCTTGCCGGCGCTGACGGTGCCATCGGGGTTGACCACGGCGAGCGCCGGATCCGCCGCCACAACGGGCATGCCGTTGGGGTGGTAGAGCACGACCGCGCGTCCGTAGGCGTTGAAGCCAGGGGCGTGGGTGGCGTCGCCGGGGTAGGTGACGACGTCGAGCTGGTAGCCCTTCGAGGTCAGCTCGTTGGCGTACTCGAGCACGCGCGCGGCGATGCCCTTCTCCACCATCTTGCCACCCGTGCAGCTCGCGCCGGTGCCGAACAGACATTCCTTGCCATAGGTCTTGGCGTAGTAGGTCTGGCCGCTCTCCGGATCTTGCCACTCGATGCGCTGCTCGAAGGCCGGGTTGGAATCGGCGCCGAGGCGGTAGATACGCATCGAGTCGATGATCTCGGCGTGCTGGTTGGCGGGGATGTAGGCCGCGGTCCAGGCGATCAGGAACTTCTGCACTTCCCAGCCAATTTGCGGGTCCACCGGGATGGTGTTGGGCATGCTGACGGGCTCGAAGTCATCCGAACCGTAGGAGTAACAGATGTTGCGCCCATCGCTGGGGAAACACACCTGGGGACCGGACGCCGGCCAGAAGCTGACCCAGCCCATGGGGGTCTTGGGGTAGAGCTTCGCGTCGGGATCGACCGTCGTGTCGGCGCCGGTGTCCGTAACGGGCTTGCCCGTGGCGGTGGCTTCGAGGCGCGGTCCGAGCAGCGAGCGGTCGTTGGTGAGGGCGTTGGCGAGCACGCGGCGCCAACCGTCGGGGACCACGTCGGCCATGCCGCTGGCGCGGAAACGGGCGTCGTAGAAGTCCTGACGGGAGGAGCTGACGAAGCGGTCTTCCGACTCGGAGAGCAGGATGGCCGAGTGGATCTTGTCGTAGTAGCCGCCCGCAAACGTGGTGTATTGCGTGTCGTACTCGCCCTGATCGTCGGCGTAGCCGTTGTTGAGCGGACGGCCGCCGAGGCCGACGTCCTTGAGGTAGCCCGTGGGGCCGTTGGGGATGATGACGGTCGTCGAGCCCGCGTTGCCTTCGGGGTCATCCGAAGAACGGAGGGTCGTGTCGTTCCACTGCGCGCCGAGCTTGTAGTGGGGACCGGACTGCGGGCGGGTGAGCTCGCGCGTGAAGTGATCGAAGGCCACGGTGGCCGCGATCATGTTGTCCTTGACGAACTCGTTGACGATGAACGGCCAGACGGTGTCGAAGGTGTAGCCCTGGCTGGTGCCGAAGTTCTGGTAGATGTTGGCGTAGAAACCAAGACCACCGGCGATACCGAGGAGCTTCTCGTTGTAGCGGCTGAACGAGCGACCGGCGGCGCCGTTGACCGTGAAGGTCGAGCGGCCACGGCGGTAGTTGTCGAAGATGTGGCGGTTTTCCTGCGTGGTGATGAGGAACATCACCTGCTCGTAGGGGTCGGCGCCGTTGTCGTGGCGGAAGACGCTGACGTTGCCGGTGTCGGCCCAACCGTCCGTCGCGAACGCGTAGGGCACGCGAATGCGATTGGTCTTCGGGTCGACCGAGTGGCTACCACGGTAGTAAGAGCCGTACAGCTCTTCATCCGTCGGGCTGCGCAGGTCGTTGAACGTGGCGTAGTCCACG
>CAYLJT010000039.1:0-20306 GCA_964383995.1 uncultured Polyangiaceae bacterium | reverse complement strand
CGATGGGCATTTTGATGCGCGATCGGGCGTCGACGTTGGCCCGTCGCGGCTATCCGAGCTGCCTCACATAGCTCGCGAGGCCGTGGCCGCGCATCAGGGCTTCGAGCAGCGCGAGCGGATAGCGGGCCGCTTGTTCTTGGGGATCCACGAGGTCTTCGAGGGCCCTCGCGAGCAGCAAGCGAAGGCCCCGGTCGCGCAGCGACTCAATCAGGGGCGCCGAGGTTTCGAGGCCCAGGCCAAAGGCGTAGGCGCGCACATAAAAAGCTTCGTCCGCGGGCCTTGGTGCCGGCCGTCGTCGGGTAGCTTCGGCGTCCTCGTGAAGGAGCTTCTCGGTCGCGCCGTAGAGCCATAAAACGGCACGACGGGTGAGATCGCGCTCGCTTCGCCAAGTCGCGTCTTGGGCAACCCGTTGCTCTACCAGGCCATGCAGAACGCGAAGGCGCTCGTGGAGCGCGGGGGCCTCGATAAACCTTGGATTGGCCGCCGCGCGGGCCACTGCCGCGTCCGGGCCGTCGCCCTCGGCGAGGGCGTCGGCCAAGGCAAAAAGCACCTCGGGGACGTCGGCGCGAACGTCTCGCATCACGTCGTGGAGCCCATCGCAAAGCCTCGCGAAAGAGGGGCCGTCGAGCTGCCGTGTCGCGTCGAGCGCCACCGACTCGGGCAGGCGCGCGATGTGGGCCGTGGGTTCGAGGAACGCGGCGGTGGCTTCGTTCGGCGCGAGCGGCTCGCCGTCGTCGCTCGCGGTCGTCACGCTCGCGAGCACGCAAGCGCACTCGACCGAAACCGACACGCGTACGGCGGCACCGTCGAAAACGTAAAGCGCAGGGTACATGCGACAGCCCGCGGGCTTTGCCAGGGCGCCGGCCTTCGCGTGGATCGCGCAGCGGTCGTCGTCCGCGAGGTACGCGCACCTGCCGTTGACCAAGGCGACGGCCAGCCCGGGTGTGCGCACGGACCCCTTTTCAGGCGCAAAGACCCGTTCGTCGTCGTCGCCGCCGTCGCCTACGTCGGGGCACGCGGCGCGCGCTCGCGCGGCCTCGCTCCACGAGAACAACGTCGTCCCGTATTGGCGACAACAGCCGCCCGAACCGTTGCAGTTCAAACGAAAATCGGGCAGGCCCCGGAGAGGAATCGCGCCGCGCAGCGCAGACGAGGCTGGGCGTTCGCCCCGTTCTTCGTGGGGCTCATCGCCTGCGCTCGAAGCGCCGGTCGCGAGCTCGCTCTCGGCCAACATGCCGGCGCCGTGCAACGCTTCGAGGAAGTCGTCGAGCTGCGCGGCCCCCGCGTGCGCGCCGCGGCGGGCGGCCGCGATGCGAATGCCCGTCGCGTCGCGCGTGCCGTCGGCCGCGGCGATCAGGCCCCATTCGCGGCCGCCGATGCGGGCGAGCCTATCGTTATGTCGATCGTGCAAGATGACGGAGGGCTCGTCGTCGATGACGTGAAGCCGTGCAACGACGTGATCCGCGAGGCGAGGACGCTCCGGCGGAGGGGCCATGATCAGAAGCTTCGCACGAGGCGTTCGAGGCGCTGGCGCTCGGTCGGCGGCAACATGCCCACGGCCACGACCGTCAGGCGATCGGCGCGGAACAGGGCGCGAGCCGCGTCGCGCACGTCGCTGACCGAGACACGCGCCAGGGCGTCGTGGCGCAGCTTTGGGGTGCGTGCCAGGTTGGCGAGGGCCGCGAGCCCATAAAAGCCGGCGATTTCGCCCGCGTCGTCGGGCATCGCTTCAACGCTCCACGCGTGACGATGCACCGCTTTTTGCAGCTCTTCCGCCGATGGGCCTTCGTCTGCGAGCTTGCGCAGCAACGAAAATATCTCGCGCACAACCGTCACCAGGCGATCCGGATGGACCCCTGCCGCGATGTCCACCACGCCATCGTCCTCGTAACCCTCGTACGCCGCGGACACGTCGTAACAAAGCCCGAGCTTGTCGCAGATCGTCTCGTAGAGGCGGGTCGACATGCCGTCGTCGAGCACGCGGAGCAGCATTTCCGTGCTCGGCTCTTGGGGGTCGCGCTCGCTCGGCGCGCGGAACGCGACGCGCAGATCGACCTGGCTTGCGGGGTTGTCGACGATGCGCAGGCGAGGCTTTTTCTGATCGAGGGCCGGGGCTGTCACGCCGATGCGCTCACCGCGCGGCAGGGCTGAAAATGCAGCCTCGACGTGCTTGAGGCAGGCGTCCATGTCGCCGATGCGTCCAGCCAGCGAGAGAACGATGTTCTTCGCGGTGTAGTGCCGCGCGTGGTAGCTCCGCAACAGCGGCTCATCGAAGCGCTCCAGGTTGTCGAGCCCTCCCGTGATCGCAAAGCCAAGCGGGTGCGTGTCGAACATCACCGCGCGCGCGTTGTTGTCGGCATCGATGTCGCGGCCGTCCTCGTCGAGGTCCTCGAGGATCTCTTCGCGCACGATGCCGCGTTCGACTTCGATGGCCGAGAATCGCGGCGAGCTGGTCACCTCGCCGAGCAGACCAAGCACCTGAGGGAAGTTTCGAGGTGGCACCGAAACGGACAGCACGCCGTGGTCCACGTGGGTCGCCGCGTACAGCGTCGTGCCCAGGCGCTCAAAGGCGAGGGCCTGCGCGTGCGCTCCCGGCAGGGTGCGCGTCCCGCGGAAGACCATGTGCTCGAGGAAGTGCGAAATGCCGTTCGTTTCGCGGGTTTCGAAGCGCGAGCCCGCCCGCAAGTAAACTGAGGCGACGGCACTGTGCAGCTCAGGCCGTGGCACCATGACCACGTGAAGCCCGTTCGACAGCACGACATCGTGGTGGACGAGCTCGCGTTCGCCCTCGCTGGTTGCGCTCATTCTTCGACGGGGGGCGCGTCGCCACCCTCGTCGTCGGGGCCCTTCTTGGCCTCCTCGACGACGGCCGCGTTGTACTTGATTTCACCGCCCAGGTTCGACTTCAGCCGCTTCACGTACGCCACGATGGCGTCGTTCTGTTTGGCCGAGCGCATGGCCGATACATAAAATTCGCGGTTCTTTTTCCACTCTTCTTCGCTCGCGGGGCTCTTCTCTTTGAGCTGCACCACGGCGTAGCCGGTGGCCATCGGCACCACGTTGGAGGCGAGATCGCCCGGCTTCGCGAGCTGAAACGCCATGCGCGCGACGTCCTCGCCGGGCTGCACACCGTCGAGCGGGTAGCCCGTGATGTTGAACGGCAGCGAGGTCTCGACCTGCGGGCGATCGGGGTGGTTTTCCGCGGTAATGGCTGCCGATTTCTCGCCCTCGGCGGCCTCGTCTTTCTTGGCCTCTTTGGCGCCAGGCTTCTTCTTGTCTTCCTTCTTCTTCGGCAAAACCGCCGCAAGATGCGCCTTTACAGCCTCGTCGAGGGACTTTCCGCCCTGGGCCGCCGCCAAAATCTCCTTCGCCCCCGCCGCCGCCAAACGCTCCGATTCGACCTGCAAATAGCGCTCTTTCGCGAGCTGCCTGCGCCCCGCCTTCTCGGCGTCGGCTCCGCTGTGAATCGCGTCGACCTTGATGAGATGCACGCCGAATTGGCTCTCCACGACGTCCGAGACGGCGCCTGCCTTCATGGCAAACAGCGCGTCTTCGAAGGGCTTCACCATGCTGCCCTTGCCGACGCAGCCGAGCGAGCCGCCCTGCGAAGCGCTGCCGTCTTCGGAGAGCGCCTTGGCGACGTCCGCGAAGTCTTCGCCTTCGCCGATGCGCTTCTTTGCCTCGTCGAGCTTCGCGCGGGCCTTCTGCTTGTCTTCGTCGCTGTCGCCCTCGTTGATGCGCACGAGGATGTGACGGGCGTCGCGGCACTCGGGCGTGAACTGGGATTTGCGCGTTTCCCACGCTTTGTCGAGCTCTTCTTTGTTGAGCTCGGCCCACGCGTCGATCGCCTTCTGCGACTGGTCGACCACCATCTCCGCGTAGAAGCTGCGCTTGATGTTGACGTAGTCGATGGTGGCCGTGGACTTCTCGCTCTGGAATTGGCCCTTGGCTTCGTTCTCGCTCACGTGCACGCGGGCCCGCACCAGGTCGCGCATGCGCGCGGCGATCAGCTCGTCCCGTTGATACGCGCGGAAATCCGTGGGGCTCATGCGGGCAAACGCGCGGACCTCTTTTTCGTAGGCCTTGCTGTCAAACTTCTTGGTCTTGCGGTCGCGCACGTTCAAAAGGCGAAACATGCGCTCGTCGATGCGCAGCGCGTAGGCGAGCTGGCGAGCCTTGTCGACGGGCACGGACAGGTGCGCCCGACCCTGCGCAAGCTCCGCCGAAAGCTCGTCTTCGGACACGCTGATCCCCAAGCGTTTGGCGTCCGCGAGCAAGAGCTGACGCTCCACGAGGCCCTCCGCCGTCAAGCGACGAAGGCCCATGGAACGAAGCCTTTCGGCGTCGTCGCCGCGGGGCGCGAGCATGCGGTAAGCGGCCCAATATTGCGTCTCGCTGACGCACTCCCCGTTGATTTCCACGGCACATACATCGCCAACGCTGGCTTGCACCCGGCTGCCCGGGCGAAACTCGGCGAGAAAAACGACGGCGATCACAATGACCGCCAAGGTGCCGAAGATCGAAGTGATTTTGTTCACGACGTCCGTACTCCGCGCGTCGCGATGGGCGACGCAGGACAAAGCCCGGCGGGGTCCTAGCACGACCCCGCGTCGGGAAGCACGACCCGCGAAGCGCGATTTCTACCGCGGTCGCGCTTTACGAACCGGGGGGGGCGTGGTTAGGGTGCGCCCCCGATGGCGTCCACGAAAAACCCTCTCCCCGATTGCGGCCTTTACCGCACCACCCAGCCCCTCCCCGGGAACGAAGAGCGAATCCCCGCGAACCTCCTCGTTTATTTCCACAACCACTCCGACAGCGGTCTGCCGTGCGTCCTCCCCCCGGACCACAACGTGCTCAATCGGTGGCACTTTCACGGCCCCTCCATCGAGTTCCGTGGCCTCACCTGGGCAAGCTCCCTCGAAAAAATCCCCGTAGAAGGCTTCTACACGCTGCGCAGCCGCCTCGCGTTCGACGGCGGGGAGTGGCCCAAGGGAGCGCTTGTTCAGCTCGGCTACACCCGCAACGCCGACCCCATTTTGTTCATCGCCCGCGTGCGCGCGCGGCTCGCCGAGAACGACCTGTGGTTCTCCGACCGCGGCGTCCTCGTGCGCCGCGATCAGCTCGCACTGCTCGAGCCCGCGTCCGTTTATACGGAGCCCGCGGGCGACGCCCAACCCGGCGATCACGCCCCGAACGACACGCACTAACTGAACACTCGCTCATTTTGTCCGCCGAAAGCCCCTTCGGCGAAGGTTCTTTCGGCCTGTGCTATGTTCCCGACACCCGTGAGTCAGCGAAGTCCTTCGAGCCCGCCTCCCACGTTTGGCGAGCCCCAAGCGGACAACCCACCCTTCCTCGGTGAGGGCTCTGCCATCGGGCCGCCTTCGGCGATGGGCCCCGCGTCGGTCGATCCGGCCACGGGCAAGCACCGCACGCGGCGCACTGGCGGAGCCCGTCAAGAGCTCAGCGAGCGCGTGACGTTCACGACGGAGGGCGCCGACGAGATCCCCGGCTGGTCGCTCAACATCAGTCGCGGCGGACTGCGGGCCATCGTTGAAGAGCCCGTCCAGCTCAACCACGTGTATCAGGTCGTGGTGGGCGACGCCGCTGCGCGGCCGGGCCGCGTCGTTTGGGTTCAGCCCCAGCCCGATGGCGCCATCGTGGGCGTCTCCTTCCTCGACATCGTCGACCCTTCGACCAGCGCCGGTTGATCGTGATCGCAACGTGAAAGTGACCAGCACCGAGACGAAGAAAGCCCTGATTCAGGCGGGAATCGAAGTTTATCGAACCCGGGGCGATGCGGTGCACGTGGCCGAGCGCGTGCGTGAGAATCTGATCATGGACGCCTGCATTCGCGTGGAGTCCGCGGGGCCTGCGGTGCTGATGGTCGTGCGATCGCAGCGCAGCGATTTCCCCGGAGATGGCGAAGAAGCCCTTTTTCAAAGGGCATTTGCCTTGACTGAGCCGGCGCGCGCGCGGGGCTACGTCGAGGTCGATCGGATTGTTACGCCCGTGAACGATCCCAGCGATCCCTCGCGCACCCTCGATTTGTGGTGCGAAATCAGCCTGCGTTTGATGGTCGAAGATCTCGCCGCGGCCATCGAAGAAGTGCGCTTCGCATTGACCCTCGACAAGGTCGTCGCGCCGCGGTGACGGCCCGCCGGCTGCTCGGTCCAACCGGACCCTTGGCCTCCAAGCTGCCCGGATACGAGCACCGCGAGGGGCAGCTCGTGATGGCCGACGCGGTCACGCGCGCCCTCGCCGAGCAGCGCGTGCTGGTGTGCGAAGCAGGGACCGGCACCGGCAAAACCCTCGCGTACCTCGTGCCCGCCATCCTCTCGGGTCTCAGGGTCGTGGTCTCGACCGCGACGAAGGCGCTGCAGGAGCAAATCATCGACAAAGACGTCCCGCTCATCGAGAGCACGCTCGGCGTCGAGGCCCACGCCGCGCTCGTGAAAGGCCTCGGCAACTACGTGTGCTTGCGGCGCCTGGCGGAGGCTCGCCTCGCGGGCTCGACCCACCGATCGCTGCCCGTGGTCGAGCGCTGGGCGGAAAGCTCCGATTCGGGAGACATGGCCGACCTCGCTGCGGTGGGCGACGACGATCCGGTCTGGCGAGACGTCACATCGTCGAGCGAGACACGCGTCGGCGCGGGCTGCGCGTACTTCGATCAGTGCTTCGTCACCCGCATGAAACGCCGTGCCGAGGGCGCGCGCCTGTTGATCGTCAACCACCACCTTTTCTTCGCCGACATCGCGGTCAAGGCTTCGATGGGCCGCAACGCACCGCGGGGTGGCGTGCTGCCAACTTACGACGCGGTGATCTTCGACGAGGCCCACGCGTTGGAGGACATCGCCGCCACGTTCTTCGGCTTGCGCCTCTCTCGCGCGCGCGTCGATGCGCTCGCGCGGGACGCGGAGCGCGCCTTCGCGAGCGCCAAGCTGCTGGAGAAGAGCGGTCTGCGCACGGGCCCGCTGCTGTTGCTCGACGCCTTGCGCGACGCCTCTCACGCCTTTTTCGAAAGCATTTCGCAGGCTCTTTTTCGTGCGCGTGGGCGAGGCAGCGACAGCTCCGAGACCCGCGTCACGCTCCATCGCGAGGTCTGGTCGGGCGCGCTCCTCACCGCGTATCACACGCTCGACGACGCCATCGAGGCCCTCTCCGGATTCGCTGAGACCCACGGGGTCAACGAGGTCGTCCGCCAAATCCGCGGGCGCGTCGACGATGTCCGAGACACGTTGGCGCGCATCGTCGACCCCGCGACGCATCACGTCGCGTGGGCCGAGCTGGGCGCGAAGAGCGTCTCGATCGGCGCGACGCCCATCGACGTCGGACCGCTCTTGCGCGAGCGCGTCATCGAGCCCATCGGCTCGGTCATCCTGACGAGCGCCACGTTGGCCACGGGCACCACGCGCGGCGACACGAGCTTCGATTTCTTTCGCACGCGGATGGGCCTCGACACCGCGCTGGATCTGCCCCTCGACGAGCTGGAGGTCGCCTCGCCGTTCCACTTCCCCTCGTCCGCCATCCTGTACGCGCCCCGGGACCTGCCCGAGGTCAACGACGCCCGGTTCGTCGACGAGGCCACCGAGCGCATCGAAGCCTTGGTCCGCCTGACCGGGGGCGGCGCCTTCGTCCTTTGCACCTCCACGCGCGCCATGCGCGCCTTCGCGGACCGCTTGCGCGACCGCACGCCGGGCCCTCTGCTCGTGCAAGGCCACGCTCCCAAGGCCACCCTGCTCGCCCGCTTTCGGGCCCACGGCGACGCCGTCCTGGTCGCCACCATGAGCTTTTGGGAGGGGGTCGACGTCCCCGGTCGAGCCCTGCGGCTCGTTATCATGGACAAGATCCCCTTCGCGGTGCCGACCGATCCGGTCACCCGGGTGCGGAGCGAAGCCATCGAGGCCGCGGGGCGCAGCGCCTTCGCCGACTACACCCTCCCGGGGGCGGCGCTGGTCCTCAAGCAGGGCTTCGGGCGGCTGATCCGGACCCAGAAAGATCGCGGAATCGTGGCTCTTTTCGACCGACGCCTGCGCACAAAGGGGTACGGCCGGGCGCTCGTCGCGGCGCTGCCGAAGGTCTTCGTGACCGAGGACATCGACGACGTTGATGTATTTTGGCAGCGTGTCCGCGACGACGACGACGCGCTGCGCCATCGATCGTCCCCCGAAAAGTGAGCAAAAACCCCGAGCTATTGCGCAGAAACGCGGGCACGCGGGGCGCGATTGCGCTATCCTCCGGGCCGTGGCGCAGGCTTTGCCAAATGAGTGTGGATATCAGCAACCGCACCCTGCTTCGACGGTCGTCGGGGCGGAGGGTCCTTCGCGGATCGCCGAGCCAAGGAACCCGTCATGACCGAGCCCGCTCTCAAGAACGAAATCGAAGCATCCACGCCCGCGGCTCCTGAGGCCGCGCCCGCTGAGACAAGCAGCCCATTTTTCGACGAAGAGCCCGGAATCGTCTGTGCTTGCGTCTCGGACGTTGGGCGCGTGCGTGAGGGCAATCAAGATTCGTTTCTCATCACGAAGCTCGTGACGCCGGTTGTCGAGGCTGAGGTCAAGCAATCTCAGGTGCGGCGTCGAAGCATCGATCCGGAAGGTCACCTCTTGGTTGTGGCCGACGGCATGGGTGGTCATCTCGGGGGCGAGCGCGCGAGCGCGCTGGCGGTGCAGACGGTCGAACAGTCGCTGCGCGCGTCTATTCCCTCCCACGGCGAGGTCGACGAAGAGGTGATTCTGTCCGCCCTGCGCGAGGCCCTCCGCGACGCCGATCACGCGGTGTGGAGCGAGGGGCAAAACAACGCCGACCTGCGCGGCATGGGCACGACGCTCACCATCGCGTTCACCCTCGGCTCGGACCTCTACCTCGCGCACGTGGGCGACAGCCGCTGCTACCAGCTACGCGCGGGTCGCCTCGAACAACTAACGCAAGATCACACGGTCTTCGGCGATCTCGTGCGCCGCGGCGCGCTCCGCCCCGACGCGGCCGCGGGACACTACTTTCGACACATCCTCACGGCCGCCATCGGCACCGGCAACGCTTCGGCGCGGGCCGAGGTTCGCAAGGTCAGCCTGCGCCGCGGCGACGTGCTCATGTTGTGCAGCGATGGCCTCTACGAGATGGTCTACGAAGACGAAATCGAGACCATTTTGCGCAAAGAGCGGGTCCCGGAAGAGGCGAGCTCGGGCCTCGTCGCGCTGGCCAATCATCACGGTGGTCGCGACAACGTCACCGCGTTGGTCGCTCGCTTTTCCTGACGTTCTCGGTGCCCCTTTCCGATCGATATCCGAACGCGCAAACCTCGCGCCCGTGCGATGATCGCTTGGCGTCGAAGCGGCCCTCGGGTAGGTTCCCCCCGTTTTCCCCGGACGCCACGGTGCTGTCGTCGGGTGATGGTGAAGCCGCGTGAATCCGAAAACGCACGAGACCTTCTTTTTCGGCGAGCCGGATCGGTTGCTCTTTGGAGTGCTCGAACGGCCCACAGGCGCGCCCCGCGCAGGTCTCGTGCTCGTCAATCCCTACGGCGAAGAGACCGTCAACACCTACAACCGACTGTCCCGCTGGGGGAAGAACGTCGCCCGTGACAGCAACATCGCCGTCCTTCGATTTCACCCCTACGGCACCGGCGAGAGCGACGGCACCCATGCCGACTACAACCTCGAAGGGGCCGCCGGCGACCTGACCACCGCGCTCGCGCATTTTCGCACCCTCGTCCCCGACGCCCCCCTGGTCGCCGTGCTGGGCGTCCGTTTTGGCGCGGCCATCGCGCTTTGCGCCGCCAAGCGGGCGCCCTTCGATGCCCTCGCGATGTGGTGTCCCGTGGCAAACCTCAAGGCCTATGCGCGCGAGCTCCTGCGCTTCAAGGCCACGACCAACATGGTCCAGCAGAAGCAAGATGGCGCGCGAACCAGCCTGAAATCCATGGTTGCCGATCTCACCGCGGGCAAAAACGTGGACATCGTCGACTACCTCATGTCGCCCGCCTCGTACGAACAAATGCTCCCGGTGCTGGGCTTCCCGGAAGAGCCCCCGGCGAAGCGCATTGCCATCTTGGCCCGCCCGGAAGAGGACGGCGACGTGGTCGCGCAAATCGAGGGTTGGCGCCAGAAGGGCGCTTCCGTGCTGCATCAAGTTCATAAGGTGCCTGTGTTTTGGGAGAACTTCACAGGCGGTCTGCCCGACCCCTTCACCGACGCAACCTTGCCGTGGCTGCTCGAAGGCAAGGCCTCATGAAACAAATCGTCGAAGTGCCCAGTGACGGCTTCACGCTCCACGGCATCATCAACGTGCCGGACGCGCCCAAGAACGGAAAACGCATCGGCGTGCCCCTGTTCTTCGACGGCGCGGGCTCCAAAATGGGGACGCACTTCTTCTATCGCAAGGTGGCTGACGCCCTGGAAAAGGCGGGTTACTTCGCGCTCCGCTGCGACAACCGCGGCCTTTGTGACAGTCCCGACGTCGTGCCGTTGACGTTCGATATCCGCGTCCGCGACGCGGTAAACGTCATGAAGTGGTTCCGTCAGCAATATCGTCTGGACACCATGGTCTCGTGGGGGCTCTGTGTGGGCTCCGCCGTGTCGTTTCACGCGGCGTTTCACGGCAGGCCCGCCGATCGTGCGGACGGCCTGGTGTTGTGCAACATCCTTACCGACGCGAGCATCGTGACCACGCCCGAGCTGGGCTTTGCGCGCGCCGATCCAAAGCGCATCGCCTCAGACATCCTGTTCAAGGGCAACATCTTCAAGAAGATCCTGCTTGCCCCGACGAAGCTCCATATTTACAGGCAAAATTACTCGCGCATCGCCAAGGCCCTGTGGGCGCGCTACGTGACCAAGGTGCCTGAGATGGACGAGATGCGGGTGGCCATTGGCAAGGTCCCCGAGATGCTGCAAACGTGCGACAAACCGCATGTTCTCGTGTACGGCGAGGTCGACCACTATCGGACTGCCTTCCTCGAGCGCGTCAATCCTGGTGATCGACTGGGCCTCGCCCGCAAGAAGCACGTGCCGAGCTGGGTCGTCATCAAAGACGGCAATCACACCTTTGCCGCCGAGCAGCAGGCAAAAGACGCGATCCGCTACACCATCGAATGGCTCGATGCCTTTGTCGAAAAGAGGGATCCGGGCCCCCATTTCTCCTACGCGAGACGAAACGATGCCAGCGCTATTGCACCATCTGTTGCGTGATTCCGCCCGGCGGGATCCGGAGAAACTGGCCGTCGTCGGCTCCGAAGGCAGCCTGACCTACGGCGAGCTCGACGCGCTCTCGAACCGTATCGCGCGGGAGCTTGCGGCCTACGGTGTCAAGGCAGGAGACCGCGTGGGCATGTTCCTGCCCAAATCCCCCGCGGCCGTCGCGGCGCTGTTTGGCATCCAGAAGGCGGGCGCCGCCTACGTGCCCATCGACCCCCAAATGCCCCCACGACGCGCGGCCTACATCCTCGGCAACTGCGCTGTTCGCGCGGTCATTGGCAGCATCGAAAAAATAGCCTCGTTGCCCCCCGAGCTTCTGTCGGCGTCCCACCTGGCCGGCATGATCTTCACCGAAGACACTGCCACCTTGCCCGAAGCGGCCGAGGGCAAGCGCTGGACGACGTACGCAGCGCTCGAAGCCAGCCAGTCGGGCGAGGCGTTCGAGGCGCCGATTACAGACAACTACCTCGCCTATATCCTCTACACCTCGGGCTCCACGGGTGAGCCCAAGGGCGTCATGATATCGCACCTCAATTCGCTCACCTTCGTGAATTGGGCCCACGACAGGTACGAGCTGACGTCGGCAGATCGTGTGTCGAGCCACGCGCCGTTCCACTTCGACCTGTCGGTGTTCGACATCTTTTCTACCATCAAGGCCGGCGCCACGATCTACCTCGTGCCCTACGATCTGCTGATTTTTCCGGGCCGCTTGGCCAAGTGGATCTCGTCGAACGCCCTCACCGTCTGGTATTCCGTGCCCTCTGCGCTCATTCAGCTCCTCGAGCGCGGCAAGCTCCGCGCGGAGAACTTTCCGAGCCTGCGCGTCGTGTTCTTTGCGGGCGAGGTCTTTCCGATGAAGTTCCTGCGGAGCTTCATCGAGGCCATCCCCCACCCGCGCTATGTCAACCTGTACGGGCCGACCGAGACCAACGTCATTACCTACTACGAAGTGACGAAGGACGACATCGCGCCCGAGCGCACGGAGCCCGTGCCCATCGGGAAGGCCTGCGAGAACATGGAAGTCTTCGCGGTCACCGAGGGGGGCGAGGTGGCCGGTGTCGGCGAAGAAGGCGAGCTTTGGGCGCGCAGCTCCACGGTGATGAAGGGCTATTGGGGACGCCCCGAAGACAGCGCCCGTGTGGTCGTCCCGAACTTCACGAATCCACACTATCCCGAGTCGGTTTATCGCACGGGCGACATCGTGCGGCTGCTGCCGAGCGGGGACTACCAATATCTCGGCCGCAAAGACAAGATGATCAAGAGCCGGGGGTACCGCATCGAGATCGGCGAAATCGAGGCCGCCTTCCACGCCAGCCCGGACGTAAAAGAGGTTGCCGTAGTGGCCGTTCCCGACGAACATATTGGCGCGAGGATTGTGGCTTTTGTCGCGCCACCTTTGGAGCGAGGACCCCTCGAGCGCTTCTGCTCCGAGCGGCTACCCCGCTACATGATGCCAGAGAAGATCACGTTCGAGCACGAGTTGCCTAAGACGTCGACGGGCAAGATCGACAAGGCACTTCTTGAGAGGAGAGCAATAGCTCATGAGCACGGATAAGACGATGGACGAGGTTCGCGGCGAAATTGACACCTTCATTCGGAACGAGTTCATGCAGGGTAAGGCCGAGGCAGAGAAGCCCTTGGCGGATGACTTCGATCTCATCAGCCAGCAGGCCCTCGACTCGATGAACATGCTGCGTTTCGTCGCCTGGCTGGAGAAGAAGTACAATGTCTCCATCGACGACGAAGACCTGCACGCCGACAACTTCCGTAGTCTGCCCGCCGTCTGCAAGTTCATCGAGAAGCTCCGCGCGGCCGCCGCCTGAAGCGCCCACGGACATAGCTCCCGTGCTTGGGGGAACGCGCTGGGACGGCCTCACGGCCGCTCCAGCGCTCTTGTTTTTGGGCTCGCGCGCTACTTTCGGACGCGGCGCGGTCGCTGCGAGCGCCTGCGCGCACCCAGCGTGAGGAGAGCGGCGGCTCCCGCCAACAGCGCGGTCGGGTGCGCGGCCTCGGTGGGCTCGCCTGCGAGGCGGCAACCGCAGCCCTCACTCTCGGTCGTGTCGGAGCTCGTGTTGTTCTTCGCGGGCGGCGGGTCGTCGGGGGGCGGATCGTCGGGCGGCGGGCTTCCGGCCTCGGTGGTCAGGAGGAAGTGGTTGTAGCCACCGTCGTCGTTGCCGGCGCTGGCGATCATCACGTAGACATCGACGATGCCCTCGGGCACATCGACGGTAAGATCGTATTTGGCGCCGCTCTTCACGCCGTCGAGCACCAAGAGGTCGGGCTCGACCTCGAACGGCTTGTATTTGAACTGCATGGGGGTCGGCCCGAACTTGACCAGGAATTTCGGCGTGAACGGTGTGCCGTTGCCACCTCCCACAAGGCTCGACTTGTTGACCTGGAAGCTTACCTTCGCGGTGTATTGGGGCAGCGCCGCGTGGAACATGACGACCCCCGGGGTGTAGCCGAGGTTCTTGATGCCCGTCGCGCTCATGCCGGGCGCCCACCACAGGCTGTACAGATCCTTCGGGCCGTCGAGCTGTGTACCTTGCCATTCCAGGATGCGCGTGCACTTGGGTAGGACGCCGCGCGCCGTGAAGGCGTCCTTGAGGCTCGACGCGATGTTGGCGGAGAGCCCGGACTCGACCTCGGTCAGGATGATTTCGGCGAAGTCCTCATAGGCAAGATCGCCCGTGGGCGAGGCGTTCATGGCCGAGAAAATGGCTTCATCGAGCTTCTCGGCGTCGGCCTGGGAGAGCGACTCGCGCACGTCCCACAGGGCGCCGGAGAACAACGTCGCGTCCTGGTGGGTCTCACCGCCGATCGCCGTGGGGCAGGCGTCGCCGTTGGCGAGCGAGCGGATGTACGGAATGCCTGGTGCGAAGTCTTCCGCGGCGTACTCGCCGACGTCCGGATCTCCCGTCAGCGCCGACGAGAAGTAGTCCGCCAGGCCCTCGTTCATCCCGCCCGGCGCATACGACACGCCGTAGGCGTCGAAATGCGGTGTGCCGATGAGCTTCAGCGTGGCGTCGACGACGGCGTGCGTGAGCTCGTGATAGACCACATCGCCGTCGTACGAATAGTCGCGATTGGGCCCTTGACCGAACCAGAGGGCCGCGCCGTTGAGCCCAAAGGCCTGTTGAAACAGCGGATCGCCCGGCGCGTAGAACGCGTTTTGGAAGGGCTCCAAGGGGATTTCGGGGTCCCCCATGGTGGAGGTGTCGAAGGTGTAATAGCCCTTGGGCAGGCGCAGATTGCTTATCGTGTTGAGGGCGGATGCCTGAATCGTAAAGCCCGGCTCATACCCGCGAAACATCTGGTAGGCGCGCGTCGCGTGGTAGAACATCGTGATTTCAGAGAACACGTCCTCGGCTTCTTTGTCGTCTGCGGGAGCGTCCAGGAAGTCACCGTTGGCGTCGGGGGCGGCCGTTTGCAAGAGGTCGCAGGTATGGATGTCCACGCCGAATGCCTGCTTGACGGTCTTCAGATCGATGCAGTTGAGGGACTTGATGAAGGCGTTGTCGAGCGTTACGCCTTTGGGCGTCAACGTGACGGGTATCAGGTCAGGCGACTTGATGGGATTGGTTGGGTAGACCGCGGCCTGGTTCAGGTCGCGCAGGGCGTCAAAACGCACGATGAGCTCGCCCGTCTTCGCGTCGACGATGTGTACGGGGGCCTGGGGAATACCGACGATGGGCTGTGGGTAGACCGCCCACGCGAGCTGGTTTCCTTCGGGTCCTGGCCAGATCGACAACACCGCTCGATCTTCCGTGGTAGGGAGGCCCGTTTGCGCCTCGACGAGGGCGGCGACCTCGGCGCGGGTCTTTCCTGGCGAGACGTTGTCCGGAAGGTCGCGCTCCAGGCGAGAGGCGATCTGCCGCACCGCGCCCTGGGCGTCGAAGGTGACCGTCGCGCCGCGCGACGCGACGGGCAGACCTTTGTGCGTCTGCGCGAAGCGAACCACCGCCTCACCGCCGCGCATCCGCGCCATCCGTGTGTAGGCAAGCTCGATGGCAGGAGCCCCCTTGACGTGGGTCAAAATGGCTTCCCGGGCCGCCTCCGGGGAGACGCTCGTCGTGGAAAATGGGCCGCGGACAAGCTCGACGGTTGACGGAGGCTGGGCTTCGGCGGGGGCCGCCACCCCGACCAGAACGGCAAGAACGGTCGCGGAAAATAACGATCGCTGTCGCATGAAGGCTCCTTCGTAACCGACGGACCTCGTCACGTTAGTCTGAAAACCAAGGGACCGACAGCGCATCCATTTCGGGGACGGGTCAGCCGTTTGCGACGGTAGACAACCCTTCGTTGGTCCTTCGCACTTCGTCGAGGACCCGGGGCAGGGCGTCGAATTGCCGGGGGTAAGTCAGGATGAACACAGGAATCTCGCGAGCGATGGCCGTGACGAGGCCAAACTCCGCGGCCAAAGAGCGCGGATCGTCCGCGCTCAAACGATAGACATGGCGCGGGAGCTCACGAACGATGGCTTCGGCGCCGAGCCGCACGCTGCCCACGGTGTCCCCTGGAACGAGCTGAAAGATGGCCCCCAATCGGGCTGCCTGGGTCGCTGCACGGAGCTCGAGACGGCGCTTGTCGGAGCGCTGAGACACGCGGGGCGCGTCTTGACCCGCAAACAATGCTTCAACCGAGGGAGGCCAGAGGCGCGCCGAGGGGTAGCTCGGCTCCACGATCAACGCGCCATCGGGAGCGTGGATGACCGCGCAATCGTCGGTGAAGAGCAGGGCTCCGGTGGCGACCAGCGCGGCCGCCAAGGTCGACTTGCCCTGGCCACTGGGACCCAAAAACAGGAGCGCTCGGCCCGCGAGCTCGACCCCGCTGGCGTGGAGGGGCAGTCGTCCGCGGGCGTGGAAGAGCAGCGGCAGGACTTGGTCGAGGAAGAGCTGCTCGAAAACGTCCGCCGGGCAGTCTGCGCAGAGCAGCACCGACGCTCGCTCCGCCAGGGGATCGACAAAAACGTCGAAAAGGCCCTCGAAACGAAGCAAATGACCGTTGGCCGCGGGCCCAATCAGGTAGGCCTCACGGTCGACGGGCTCCCCCGAAAATTGGTAGGGCGCAGAGCGCTGGCGAACAACGAACAGCTCGGGCCCTTTGCGCTCTGCGTCCGCTGGTCCCCCGAGCGACGGCAGCGGTAGCTCACTGTGGAGCGTGAAACCGCTCGCGCGCATCGGTTGTTGCCCGGATCAGCCGGTCTTCTTTTTCTTGGTAAAGCTGAAGTCGGAAACGGAGCCGAAGGGACCGCGGGTCAGCTCGCGGACATCGCCGAGCTCTTCCAACTTGGGTTGAGCGTACGACTTGCGGGGGGTGGAGGCGTTGTTCGCGGGAACGTCGTGTTGGTCAGTCATGGATCGCCCATCGCGTCGCGGGGGTTACGGGTTCGGGAGCGGGCTCGGAGCTGGGTGCTGATCGAGGATGCTTGTTGGTGGCGCGTCGGGGTCGTTTTGTTCGAGCCAGAGGGCCAGCGATAGCCAAGGTTGCCAGTTGAGGGAAGTCGGCCCCTGAAAGGCCGCTCGGACCAAACCGAGGTCTACGATATCAGACAGTGCGTCGGGGGCCCGGGCAAAGATGCGCTCGCTGGTCTCGCGGAAGGCGGTCTTCAGCGTCCACGCCGCGAAAACGTCGAACTCGGCCTTGGTTGTGCGCTCTTTTACAATGTCGGGGAGCCGCGTGCCCATCGCATCGCGGAGCAGGCATTTGTCGAGGGTGGGGCGGAAGCGAAGGCGGCGGGGTAGACCCAGGAGGGCCTCGACCACCCGCACATCGAAGAAGGGGTGGCGTGGTTCGGCTTGGTACAGGGCTGCGGTGCGGTCTTGCAGGCTGAGCGCGAGGGTCGTGCTGGGATTGGCTTCGAGGGCCGCCGCGTCGAACGCGCAACCTGGGTCGGCGAAGCGGCGTGCGATGGCCTCGTCGCGGGCGTCGATGAGGGCGTGGGCTCGGCGCGCGATGGCCGGGCGCACAAGGGTCGCGGGCCCCTGCTGGGCGGCCGCGCGCGCTCTACGAAAGGAGCGCCAAGCGCGGAGCGCCGCGGGGGGTGCGAAGGCGGTCGCCGCCTGGGACAGGCCGAGGCGGAGGTTTTGAAGGGACAACAGCCCATGGTCGCGCGGGGCCCAGCCCAGGGCCTCACGCAGGGCGCCGCGCCGCAGCGCGGAGGCGATTTCGACGGAGCCCGAGGAGAGCAGCGTGTCGCCGCCGAGGCCGGTGAGCATGACGCGCGCGCCGAGCCGCTGCGCCTCGCCGTACATGAGCTCGGAGGCGCGCAAGGTGGGCTCGTAGTAGATGTCGTGGCGGGCCTTCGACGGGGTGAGCGCGGCGCCCGCGGCGAGGGGATCCAAGCTGGTGATGGCCCTGCCCCAGGCGCGCGCGGCCGCGTCGCTGAAGGCGCTCTCGTCGCAGGAAAGGCCGGGAAATACGAGGCGCATCCAGGTGATTTCGGGGTGGGCTTCGCCGCGTCGACGGAGGTCTTCGGCGATGATCGCGACCGAGGTCGAGTCGAGGCCTCCCGACACGTGGCACGCTCCCGGGGTGATCGAGCGCAGGCGGCAGCGAACCGCCTCTTCGAGCACGACGCGGAAGCGGGCGCTGGCATCGGCTTCGCTGGCGTTCCGCGCGGGCGCGACGTTTTCGGGGGCCCAGTGGCGCGCGAGGCGCCGACTTGTCCGAGACACGATCAGCGTGTGGCCCGGAGGAACCGCGGCGATCCCCGCGTAGAGCGTAGCGTCGCGCTCCAAGTATTCGCCCATCACGAAGAGCGCGATCTGCTCGGGCGAGAGGTCGCGCGGTGTGCGGGGGTCGGCGAACAGCGCGTGGGGCTCGGAGGCGAACGCGATGTGGCGCGCGCCCTCGTGAAAAAACAGCGGACGTACGCCGAGGGCATCGCGGACCGCGAAGAGTGTGCGTAGGCGTTGGTCCCAAACGACGATCGCGAAGTCGCCCACGAGCTCCGCGGCGAAGGCCTCGCCGTGGCGTTGATAGGCCCGCACAACGAGCGCGGCGTCGGGCGTGTGTGGCGCTGGAAACCCCTCGAAACCAAGCGTTTTCCAGAGCTCTACGCGGTTGTCGAGGCGGCCGTCGAAGAGCACGTGAACGGCCCCGTCGAGGCTCGTCGCGGGCTGTCGGTCGTGGGCGTCTTGCGGTGTGGTGGCGAGCAGCGCGTGTCCGAGACCGACCTCGCCCGCGATGGTGGTGACCCGACGATCGGGGCCGCGGTGCGCGACGCGGGCGAGATGGGCTTCGAGCAGGGCAGGGGCCACGGGCGCGCCGTCTCGTTCGAAGATCGCGACGAGGCCGCTCATGGGCCACCCCTGCCCGAGGCCGTCGACGACGTGCTGAAGATGGGCGCGAAATGCGCGGCGTTCGCCGCGTGCGCGGTGCTTGGCTCTTCGACCCACGCGTGCGCGTGGTCGCGCGAGCGCACGCCGATCACGAGCTTCACGTCGCGCCCGTCGCGGCGGTGCAAGAGGTATTGGAGCAGCGAGCGCGGAAGGCAGGTGCCCCGCAAGAGCAGGTGTCCGCGGTAGGCGACGTCGACGAGCTGGCTGCCCCGCACGAGGTCGACGCCGTCGACGCGCGCGCCGCCACCGAGGGGGGACGCGGCTTCGATCCAAGCCAGCGTACGCGCGAGGCCGAGGGTCGCGAGGGCGGCCTCGATCCACGGCGCAGCGACCCACGCCCGCAGCAAGAAATGGCGCTCGCCCGCGCTGAGAGCCCCGAGCTTCTGCGCGCGATCCAGCCATTTTCCTGGGAATTTCATGGAGTCGAAGGACGTCGTTGGGGGGCGCGCGGCGTGGTACGAGTGGGCGGCGGCGGCGAGCTTGCGCGGGCGCGATCCCTCAACCGAACGCAATTTGTTGCCCCACTCCGTTGGACCGTTCAAGACGCATCTCTCTCGTCGTGCCCTTTCTCGTCGCTCTCGACGTGACGGGTCGCCTCGCCGTGCCGGGGGCCTTGTTCGCGGCGGCGATCGGCGCCGCGTCGTCCGCGAGCGTCGCCGCGGCCCTCGCCACGGCGGCCCTTGCGTTGCGCGGTTTGGTCGGAGGAATCGCGGTCGAACGGGAGGTGCGCCGTACCTTCGCGGACGTGATCGGGGCGGCGTGCCGAGCGCCCGTTTTGTCCGCCCCGCGCGAGGCCGAGGTGGCCTTGCGGCTCTTGGCGGCTGCGCGAGAATTGGCCGTTTTTCGTGCGCAAGTGCTGCCATTCGCGGTAGCGCAGGGGCTCTCGTTTGGCGTCGTGCTGGTCGTTATCGGCTTGCAGCTCGGCGCGTTTTGGTTGGGCCTGACCGTGCTCGGTGGCTTGGCCATCGCGGTCCTCGTCGGGGTCGGGCATCGACGTCTCGGACGTGCCGCGGAGGCCGCATGGCAGCGCTTCTGTGACGCCGCCGGGGACCTGCTGGTGCTTGTGCAAGCGACGCTCTCGTTGCGCGCGCACGGGCGTCAGGAGGCGCACGCGGCGCGGGTGCTTGGCGCCGTGGACGCGATGGCCCGGGCCGAACGGACGGTGTTGGTGACGAGCGGCGCCCTCGGGCTTTTGCCTGCGTCCGCGGCGATCTTGGCCGCGACCGTCCCGATGCAACTTGGCTCGACCTGGCTCTCAGCGGCGCTCGCTGGTGAGAGCGCGGCGGAGGTCGTGATCCTCGCGGGCGCCGCGGCGTTCGCGGGGCTGTCCTTCGCGAGGTCCATCGAAGGCGTTGTCACGAGTAGGCCGCAACGAGCCGAAATCGCCGCGTATCTTGCGCGTTCGTCGGTGGCTTGGCCGGGGCGTACGGGCTCCGAGGCGGCCCCGAGCTTGCTCGATGCGCCGCTGACGTTCGACAACGTGTCCTGCCGACACGAGCATGCCGAGCAGCTCACGCCGGCGCCCGTGAGCTTCACCTGGTCGTCCCGCGGGCTCGCGCTGGTGGGGCCCAACGGCGCTGGCAAAAGCACGCTCTTGCACGCCGTTCTAGGCCTCATGCCGCTGGCGAGCGGGGCCCTTCGCGTGGGCTCCGTGGACCTCGCGACGGTGGACTCCAGCGCGTTCGCGAGCAAGGTGGCGTTTCTCTCGCAAGCGGCCTTCGTGGCCCCCGCGTCGAGCGTCGCTTGGCACTTGCGGCTGTTTGCATCGCAC
>CAYLJT010000038.1:0-20602 GCA_964383995.1 uncultured Polyangiaceae bacterium | reverse complement strand
GTCGTCGCCTGATGGCCGCGGAGGAGTCGCGCTTGGAGGCCGAAAGGCGGCGCGAAGCCGAGGCAAAGGAGCACCGCGCGACCCTGGAGCAACGGACCTTCGAGCGTGAGCTGGCGCGCCAGATGGACGCCGCGCAGGCGACGCGCGCGCGGGCCCAGATCGAGCTCGCGACGCGCCGCGAGGCGGGCGAGCTCGACGCGGAGCTGACGCGCCTGGCGCGCGATGCGAGCGCAGAAATGTCGGAAGCAAGGCTGCGGGAGGTGTTTTTGACCGAGACACTGCCCGTCGTCGCCAACGCGTACCGCGGCATGTTCGGGCAGATCCACGTGACCGCCAGCGATGGGAAGAGCCCGCTGTCGTTTCTGGCGTCGGGGCTCGGCGAGGTGCTGGCCCTGGCGGAGGCCCACGGCGTGTCTCTCGTGCCCCGCCGCGAAGGGCAAGGGTAGCTCGCCAAAATACGGAGGACTTTCGCCTTCGTTGTACTAGGCTCCGCGCGCCCATGCGCCTCCCCCAGCCAAACCGCGTCGTATCCGCGTCGTTGCGACGCGCCCTCGCGATCACGTTGGGCCTCATGGCCGGCTGTTTCACGTCGAGCGACGGCCTCGAGCCTCCCCTCGATCGCCTGTATTTTCCCACGGCGCTGGTGGTCTCCCCGGGGAAGCAAAGCCTCTTCGTCACGAGCTCGGACTTCGATCTGGCCTACAACGGCGGGACCGTTCACGCCCTCGATCTCGCGCTGGTTCGGGGGCGCGCGTTGCCCATCCTCGAAAAGCTCCGCGAAGGCGTCGGTGCCGCCGCGGCCTGCGAGGCGAGCGGCCTGTCGGTGAACGCCGATCCGCTGCTTCACCCCGGTCCCTGCGCCGGAATGCCCCTCGATTGGTTTCAGCGCAGGGTGCAAATCGTGGGCGCGTTCGCGTCGGGCGCGACGCTGGTGAGCCGCAGCGATGGACCCGGAGCCCGTCTGTTCGTGACCGTGCGCGGCGATCCATCGGTCACGTACTTCGATGTGAGCGACGATCGCGACGAAGTGTCCGGGACCGATGACGCCTATCCGTGCGCCGATCCCAACCCCTCCGACGGCATTGCGGCGCGTATCTGCTTGGAGTGCGGCGCGTCGGGCGACGGCGCGCGCTGCGGCTCGTCCTTCGCTGTGGGCACCAACGCCGCCGACAGCCAGCGCGGGCTCACGCTCCCCGCCGAGCCGTTTGGCATCGCTTCGGCGCCGTCGTCGAGCGGGGACGCCCTCGTGGTGGCAAACCAAACGGCTGCTGCCGCGAGCCTCGTGGTCAACCACTTCGACGACAAACCGAGGCTCGAGTACTACGTTCAGTCCCTCGCCAACGGCCCCACGGAGGTCGCCGCGGTGCCGGTCCCGAAGCTCGTTGCCGCGCTCCGCTCGGGGTCGAGCACCTTCGGTTATCAGCCCGGGTTTCTGCTGACCTACCGCAACGCTGGGCAGGTCGACCTGCTCCGCTACAACGACGACGCGGGCGGTCTACCGCCGAGGCCTTTCATCACGCGCGCCGCCTCCGTGGGCATCGTGGTCAACTCCATCGGCTCGGACTCGCGCGGCCTCGTGGTCGACGCGACGGAGCGGCAAGCGTGCGAGTCGGGGTGCGCGTCGTCGGACGCCATCTGCCTGCGCAACTGCGTGGATATCCCCGTCGATTTCTACATCGCGAACCGCAGCCCGGCCTCGCTCTTGGTGGGCCGCTTGGAGACGCAGATCGTGGAGAGCGCGGACGAGAACGGCGTGGTTCGGCCGACGAGCGCGTTCGAGCTCATGAACGTATACGACACGGTGGCCCTCTCTTTCGGTGCCTCCAAGGTCGCGATGGGCACCGTGATCGAGCCCGACGGCAGCCTCGGACGCCGCATCTTCGCCGTGGCTTTCGATTCGCGTTTCGTCTTCTCGTACGACCCCAAGCAGCGACGCATCGACGCGGTGATCCGCACCGGCCGCGGCCCCCACTCCATCGCCTTCGATTCGGGCAGTGACGGCAACGACGCCTACGCGTTGCTCTACGTGGGGCATTTCACGGACTCGTACATCGGGGTCGTCGACCTCGATATGCGTCACCCCGAAACGTTCGGCTCGATGATCGCGAGCGTCGGTGTTCCGACCCCACCGAGAGAGTCGCAGTGAGCACCATGAGCATGTCGGGCCTTCGTCAGCGGCTGCAGTGGGGGTTGGGCTTTGCCCTGCTTTCGGGGGTCTTTTCGCTGGTCTCCTCGGCCTGCACGCAGGACCAAGTGACCGTCGCCGTGCGCTCCCTCGAACGCTCCGGGCGCGCCACGTTCGTGTGCCTCGCCCCGCCGAGCACCTTGCCCACGCCGGGCGTGCCCCTCGATCACTGCGATCGGCACATCACCGAAGGGCCGAGCAGCTACGCAATCGACAGTACGGGCGCCATCAAGCCCCACCTCTACAGCCTCGTGACGCAGACCGTCCGCGGTGAAGTGGCCGTCATCGATCTCACGGCGAACATCGACTCGGTCATCGATCAAGACACGTCGACCCCCGGCGCGACCTTCCTCCCGGTGGGCGCGCAGCCCGTCGATATCGTCACCACCCCGGGCGGAACGGCGTCCTTTGTGGCCGTCGCCGAGATCGGGCGCCCCGGCATTTACGCGCTGCCTTCCGACCTCGTGCGTCCCTCCGCGGATCGCGCGGCCCCGACGCTGACGACCTGGCCCGCGTGCCTGTTGCCCTCCGCGCCGTCCTCCATGCTCGTGCTGGCGGATCCTGCAAAAGACGGCCTCGAACGCGCAACCTGCGACGGCGCCTACGGCGACGCGGCCCCCGCGGATGAGCGCGAAGAGCCCAATATCCACGGCAATTTGTCGCTCGAAGGTGGGGGCCGACTGAAGCTCGTCGCCACGCTGCCCGAGCTCGGTCAATTGGCCGTCATCGACGCGCAACGCCTGCTCGATCGCAAGGGCGGCACGTTCGGCCCGTGCCCCATCGATCGCATGGTGCCCCTAGAGGTCGATCTCCCCATTCCGACGCCCAGCGATCCCCCGCCCGCGGGCCCGGTTTGCGTCAATCCCGAGCCCGTCGAGCCGGGCTCGGTCGCGGCCTTCTCGTCGCAACCCGCTGGGCTCAGCTTCAGCGAGGGGCGGCTCTATGTCGCCGATCTCGGGGCCCCGGTGATCCACGTGCTGGACATGCCTTCGCCGTGCGACGCGAGCGAGCTGCCCTCGCTGCTCCCGACGTCGGTGCTCGACCCGACCCGCGTCGTGCTCACCAGCCGCGTCGCCACGAGCCCGCGCGTCACCGCCGATTTCAAGCGCTTTTTGTACGCAAACGACGTCGAGGACGGCAGCGCGATGGTCTTCGACATCAGCGACGACGCCCCGTCGCGCACGCCGCTCGTGCGGCCCACGTCGGTGTTCAACCCGTTCATCGTCTCCGACCGCATCCAGTTCGGCGGAACTGTCCGAGACATCGTGCTCATCGAGCGCGACGTCGCGGCCACCGATCCGGCGACGGGCGTCGCGACCTCGGGCATCGCTTGCGATCCCGATCCCTCGCTCACGACCTGCAGCAGCACTTCATCGGCCTGCGACGTGGAGACGTTGTACCGAACGTCGGCGTCGTACGACACGGGCGCCGGCCCCCTGAAGCTCCGCGGTCAATTCGCGTTCTTGTTGCTGAGCACCGGTCAAATCGCGGTGATCGACATCGAGGACTACGACGCCGCATGCCGCGGGCCCACGAACAACCTCGACCAGCTTGGCTGTCCCGGACCCATCTCCCCGACGCCCCTCGCCCGCTCGGCAGAGACGTCGTGCAACATCGTCGAGCCCCACACACCGCGCTCGGCGCTCTATTCGGCCACCAACGACTACGTGGGGCGTCACGCCCCGGGCGTGCAAACCTTCCCGATCTTGGCCGACTCCACGGGCACCATCATCGAGCAGGGCGACCCGAGCTCGGCCCGCATGCACGCCACCATCCCTGTGAAGGAGACGCCCAACGAGGTCATTCCGCAGGAGCTTCTCACGCTGAACGTCGGCGCGCTCTACTACGGCGTCGACGAGAAGACTGGCCTCGCGAGCGAAGGGGTGGAGCCGCGCCACACGCTCTTGATGAACCTCGAAGATCCGCGCGCGCAGGTGGCCGATCAGGCTTGGTCGGCCATCTACGAGGGGGCGCTGCTCGGCACCGTCAACAAGCTCGCCGATCTACGCATGGGCGCCGAGCCCCCCACGCTGACCGATCCAAACACGCGCTTTTGCGGCATCGGTGTGCAGAGCCGCGCCATGATGCGCGAGCAGCTCGCGTCCGAGGGGGTGCCCGAGGCGGAGCTCGACGCGCAGTCCCTCGCGCTCGCCGATCGCCTGCAGATCGTCCGTGAGACCCCGGGTCAATCCGACGACTATTGGGGCAGCACTGCGTCGTGCACTTACCAAGAGTGCAATGCGATCTTCGGCACCTCGGCGCTCCCGAACCCCGCCCGCGATCTCGTGATCGAAGAGGCTTACCAAGACCATCTGGAGCTTGGGCACGTGGCCATTCGCGCCGACACGAACGGCGATGGCGCCATCACCGATGCCGATGACGTGGTGGTCGACGACGCGAAGGTGGAGTGCTGCTTTCCCACCCTCGTGACCTTCAACGTCCGCGCGGCAGGCCAGTGGCTCGTGCTCGGCGACGCCTCCGGCGTCTTGCACCACATCATCGCCGACCCCGAGACCGGTGCCTGCCGCCCGAGCTGCGACGCGGGGAAGGCTCGCCTCAACAGCCGCCTGCGCGAGACACCCTTCGGCGAGACGCTGAACGACGGCGATCCGCGAGCGCTCATCAACCCGATGTTCCGCTTCTCGATCGCCCGCGGCCAGTGCGTCACCGACTGCGACACGCTCTGCGGTGGCCAGGCGAGCTGCGAGCTGCCGAGCCGCCGAGGCGACCAATTCCGGTTCGTGACGCAGGGCTCATTTTCGCCGCTCGTGGTCGAGCTGCGCACCGACACCAACGACGTACAGCCCCAATCCATCGGGTTTTTGCCCCCGACCGGCGAGGTCTACGTCACCGATGGCTCCCTGGAGGGCCTGATGTTGGTGAGCCCCGCCTCCGTCGCTCTGAATCGCAAGTATTTCTGAGCACTTCGCGTCGCGCGAAACTGCCAGTCTTGACGCGTTTCAACGGCGCGTGAGTGGCAGTCTGTTATTGAAATTGACTTTCATTACGTAGAGCGAACTGGCACTTCGGGTGGCCTGGTGAGCGGACATTTGCGTGATATGGTCCCCGATTCTTGGTGCGACAATTGATCCACCGCGGGCGCCCGAGCTGATGAGCAAGAAAAAAATCGAGGACATCTATCCCCTGTCGCCGATGCAGGCAGGCATGCTCTTTCACTCGATCCATGGGGACGAGGCGAGCATGTTCTTCGTCCAGCTCGCGGTGACCGTGGAGGGGGAGCTCGACGTCGAGGCATTCCACCGGGCGTTCCAAGGGGTCGTGGATCAACACCCCATGCTGCGGACGGGGTTTGTTTGGGAGAAGGTCGACGAGCCCCTTCAGGTTGTTCGCGGGCGGGCCAAACTGCCATTTACCGTCGAAGACCTCTCGGCGCTGTCGGCCGATGAACAAAAGGCCGTCCTCGCCACGCGCCTGGCCGAAGATCGGGCAAAGGGCTTCGATCTGGCGAAGCCGCCCCTGCTCCGGGTGGCGGTCTACCGACTAGGGCCGAGCCAGCATCACATCGTGTGGAGTCGGCACCACCTGCTGCTCGATGGCTGGTCGGCGCCCATGGTCCTCGAAGAGGTGTTCATCCGCTACGACGCCGAGCGCTCAGGGCAACAGGCAAAGGTTGCGTCGCGCAGGCCGTTTGGCGAGTACATTGCCTGGTTGGGGGCGCAAGACCCGCAGAAATCAGCGGATTTCTGGCGCAAAGAGCTGGGTCAGTTCACGACGCCCACGCCCCTTTCGGTCGATCACCCACCCTCGTTCTTGCCAGACGGCGAGCCCACCACGGGCTCGGTGTGGGCCCACGTCGACGAGGTCACGACGCGCGCGCTCTTGGACCTTGGGCGCAAGCACAAACTGACGATCAGCACCTTTATCCAGGGGGCTTGGGCCCTGCTTCTGTCACGCTATGCGGGCGAAGAGACGGTGGTCTTCGGAGGCACGGTCTCGGGGCGCTCGGCGCCCATCGAAGGCATTGGGGACATGCTGGGCATGTTCATCAATACCCTGCCCGTGCGCGTGGACGTCAACGAGAGCCTGTCTGTTTACGACTGGCTCCATGCCCACCAAGAGCGCCAGTCGGAGACCCGTGAGCTGGAGTGGTGCTCGCTTGTCGAGGTGCAGGGCTTCAGCGGTGTCCCTCGCGGATTGCCGCTCTTCGAGAGCGCCGTCGTGGTGGAAAACTTCCCGGTTTCCGCCGCCCTCGAGCAGCCCGACGCCAAGGTGCGTGTGGCCGCGGCCGAGGTCCACGAGGAGACCAGTCTGCCTGTCATTCTGTCGGCCTGGGTCAAAGACCGCATCGACGCGCGCCTGCTCTACGACCGCCGCCGCTTCAGCGACCAGGTCGTGGCGCGCATGGCGCAACACGTCGCCTCGATTTTGCGGGGGCTAGCCGGCGATCCCGCACGCCTTGTCCGAGACATTCCGATGCTCACCGAGGCCGAGCGGACCCAACTGCTGGTCACGTGGAACCCCGCGAGCACGGCGTGGCCTCCGAAGCAGACGATCCACGGGCTGTTCGAAGAGCGGCTGGCCGAGGGGCCGGAGCGCGTGGCCGTGTCCCACGAAGGGCAGACGCTCAGCTACGCCGAGCTCGATGCGCGCTCGAACCGACTTGCGCGCACGCTGCAGGGGCTCGGCGCGGGACCCGAGACACGCGTCGCGGTTTGTTTGGAGCCGAGCCTCGACATGATCGTGGCGCTGCTCGCGGTGCTGAAGTCGGGGGGCGCTTATGTGCCGCTCGATCCGGCCTCGCCGAAGGACCGCCTCGCGTTCCTCGTGGAAGACGCGGCGGCTCCCATGGTCGTGACCACCACCGCCCTTGCGCAACGGGTGTCGGGGCCGAGCGCGGAGGTTTTGTGCATCGACGCCGATGCCGCGCGGATCGCCGCAGAAGACGCGTCCCCCCTCGGCGCAACGTCGGGGCCCGAGAACCTCGCCTACGTGATCTACACCTCGGGCTCGACGGGCAAGCCGAAGGGCACGCTGATTACCCACCACAACGTGGTGCGGCTCTTCGAGGCCACCGAGGCTTGGTACGGCTTCGGGCCGCACGACGTGTGGACGCTGTTCCATTCGTACGCCTTCGATTTTTCGGTGTGGGAGATCTGGGGCGCGTTGGTCTACGGCGGCAGCGTGGTGGTCGTGCCCCATTGGGTGCGCCGCTCGCCCGACGATTTCTACGCCTTGCTCTCCGAGCAAAAGGTCACCGTCTTGAACCAAACGCCCTCCGCGTTTCGCCAGTTGGTGAACGCCGAGACGGCCCGCGGCGAGCTCCTGCCCCTCGCGCTGCGCTACGTGATCTTCGGCGGTGAGGCGCTCAACCTCGAAGACTTGCGCCCCTGGTTCGAGCGCCACGGTGACGAGGCTCCGACCCTCGTCAACATGTACGGCATCACCGAGACGACGGTGCACGTCACGTACAGGCCGATTCGTTTCGCGGACCTCGAGCGCTCCGAGGCCAGCGTCATCGGCCGTCCCATCCCCGATTTGCAGGTCTATGTGCTCGACCCCCTGCAACGGCCGGTGCCCGTAGGCGTCGTGGGCGAGATGTACGTGGGCGGCGCGGGCGTGGCGCGCGGCTACCTGAACCGACCCGAGCTGACCGCCCAGCGTTTCCTTGAAAACCCCTTCGATTCCCGGCCCGGCGCCAAGCTCTATCGCTCCGGCGACCTGGCGCGCTTCGGCGAAGACGGCGACATCGAGTACCTCGGGCGCATCGATCACCAGGTCAAAATCCGGGGCTTCCGCATCGAGCTTGGGGAGATCGAGGCCGCGCTGAGGCAGTATCCGTCGGTCGTCGAGGTGGTGGTGCTCGCCCGCGAGGATGTGCGCGGAGACCAGCGTTTGACGGCTTATCTGGTGCTGGGCGAGGGCGTGAAGAGCCCCACCCGCGACGAGCTGCGCGCGTTCCTCGCGACGTCGCTGCCCGACTACATGGTGCCGAGCGTCTTCGTGACGCTGCCGGCGATTCCTTTGACCTCAAACGGTAAGGTCGATCGCCGAGCCCTGCCGGCCCCCGAAGAGGGCGCCCTGGCGCCCCGCGCGTTCGTCGCGCCGCGCACCCCGATCGAGGAGGCGGTGGCCGCCATTTGGTCCGAGCTTTTGCGGGTTCCGCGGGTCGGTGCCGAGGACGGCTTCTTCGATCTGGGCGGCCACTCCTTGGTGGCGACCCAGGTCATCGCGCGCATGCGCCGCACGTTCGGGGTCGACATCGACATCCGGGCGCTGTTCGAGGCGCCCACCGTGACGGGCCTCGCGCGACGTGTCGAGGAGGCCCTGCGCAGCGGTGAAACGGCGGTGGCGCCGCCCCTCGTGCGGGCCCAGCGCGGCGCAGAAATTCCGCCGTCGTTTGCCCAGGAGCGCCTCTGGTTCCTCGACCAGCTCGAGCCGGGGACGGCGGTCTACAACATCCCTGCCGCCCTACGGTTGCGAGGCGCGCTCGACGTCGACGCCCTCACGCGGGCGATCTCCGAGCTCGTGGCGCGCCACGAGTCGCTGCGCACGACGTTCTCCGCCGTGCGCGGTCGACCGGTGCAGGTGATCCACGCGCCCGAGCCCGTGCCGGTCCCCATCGACGACGTGAGCGCCGTCCCCGAAGACGAACGCGAGCAGGCCGTCTTCGAGCTCGTGGGGCGCGAGGCGTCCGGGCCGTTCGACCTCGCGAAGGGCCCGCTCGTGCGCGCGCGGCTCGTGCGACTTGGCCCCGAAGAGCACGTGTTTGTGCTGGTTTGCCACCACGTTGTCGCAGACAACTGGACCCTCGGTGTGGTGGTGCGCGAGATCGCGACCCTGTACCGCGCGTTCCACGAGGGCCAACCGTCGCCCCTGCCGGAGCTGCCGCTCCAATACGCCGACTACGCCATTTGGCAGCGCGGCTGGCTCGCGGGCGACGTGCTCGGGGCGGAGATCGGCTACTGGCAAAAGACGCTCACAGGAGCGCCAGACGTGCTCGATTTGCCGACCGACCGGCCTCGGCCCGCGGTGCAGAGCTTCCGCGGCAGCACCATCGCCTTCAAGCTGAGCCAGGAGGTCACCCAGGGGCTCAACGAGCTCTCGCGCCGCGAAGGCGTGACCCTGTTCATGACGCTGGTGGCGGGCTTCTCGCTGCTGCTTTCGCGGCTGTCCCGGCAAGACGACGTCGTCTTGGGCAGCCCGATCGCGAACCGCACTCACGCCGAGACCGAGGCCCTCGTCGGCTTCTTCGTGAACACCTTGGTGTTGCGCACGAACCTCGATGAGAGCGAGGCGTTCCGCGCGCTGCTCGGCAAGGTGCGCGCGACGTGTCTCGGCGCCTACGCCCACCAGCAGGTGCCCTTCGAGCGCATCGTCGAGGAGCTGAAGGTGCGCCGCGACATGAGCCGCTCGCCCCTGTTTCAGGTGGCGTTTGCCCTGCAAAACGCGCCCGTCGAAGCGCTGCCCTTGGGGGACCTCACGCTCGAAGCGTTGGCCGTCGAGTCGACCACGACGAAGTTCGATCTCACCTTGGTGATGGCCGAAGAGGCCGACGGTCTGTCGGGGCTCTTCGAGTACGCGACCGACCTGTTCGACAAGAGCACGGTGAGCCGTTGGGCGAGCCAGCTCGTCGTGCTGTTCGAGGCGCTGGTGGCCGACGCGTCGCGGCCCCTCCATGCCTACCCGCTGCTCACCGAGGCGGAGCGCCACCACGTGCTCGTCGAGCTGAACCGGACGCGCACGAGCTATCCACGAAACGCGACGATCCATGGGCTCTTCGAGGAGCAGGTCGACCGCGCGCCGGAGGCGCCTGCGCTGTTGTTCGGCGACCAGGTGATGACCTACGGCGAGCTCGACGCGCGCGCGAACCACCTTGCCGCGCTGCTCCTGCAGCGGGGCGTGGGCCCCGAAACGCGGGTGGGTCTCGCGGCCGAGCGCTCGTTCGAGATGGTGGTCGCCACCCTCGCGATCCTCAAGGCGGGCGGCTGCTACGTGCCCCTCGACACCGATTACCCGCCGGAGCGCTTCCGCTTCATGGTCGAGGACGCCGGGGCCACGCTGCTGCTCGCCACCGAGAGCCAGGCCGCCCGTCTGCCCGAGACGAGCGCCGAGGTCATTGTTTTGAGCTCAAACGATGCCGCTGCGGAAGCCGCGCGTCCCGAAGCCGAGGTGGGCCCGCTGCACCTCGCGTACATGATGTACACGTCGGGCTCGACCGGGACGCCCAAGGGCGTGCTCGTGTTGCACCGCAACGTGGTGCGCCTCGTAAAGAACACGAACTACGTCGATCTCGGCGAAAACGAGGTCTTTTTGCAGTTCGCGCCGATCTCCTTCGACGCCTCCACGCTGGAGCTGTGGGCACCGCTGCTCAACGGTGGGCGCGTCGCCCTCGCGCCGCCGGGCAAGGTCAGCTTCGCCGAGCTGGGCGAGGTGATCCGTCGCCACGGCGTAACGAGCGCCTGGCTCACGGGGGGCCTGTTCAACGCCATGATCGAGGCGAGCCCGGAGAGCTTGGCGTTGCTCAAGCAACTGCTCGTCGGCGGCGAGGCGCTCAGCGTGCCGCACATTCGAAGGGCTCTGGAGCACCTGCCCGGGACGCGGCTCATCAACGGCTACGGGCCCACCGAGGGCACGACGTTCTCCTGTTGCTTCACGATCGAGGACGCCGAGCGCTCGTCGATCCCGATAGGCCCGCCCATCGCCAACAGCACGGCCTACGTCCTCGACGCCCATGGCGAGCCCGTGGGGATCGGCGTACCGGGCGAGCTTTACATCGGCGGCGACGGTGTGGCGCGCGGCTACCACCAGCGCCCCGAGCTCAGCGCGGCGCGCTTCGTCGAGGATCCGTTCGGCGAAAAGAACGGCCGGCTCTACAAGACCGGCGACCTCGTGCGCTGGCTGCCGAGCGGTGTGCTCGAGTACCTGGGTCGCCTCGATACGCAGGTGAAGATCCGCGGCTATCGCATCGAGCTCGGCGAGATCGAGACCGTCCTCGGGCGGCTGCCGAAGGTGCGCGAGGCGACTTGCCTCGCCCGCGAAGATGCGCCCGGGGAGAAGCGTTTAGTGGCGTATGTGGTGCCCGCCGAGGGCGCGAACCTCGACGTGGCCGAGCTGAAGAGCGCGCTCGCGGAGCACCTCCCGGCCTTCATGATCCCCTCGCTCTTTGTGGTGCTCGACGCGCTGCCCCTGACCCCGAACGGCAAGGTCGACAAACGCGCGCTTCCCGCGCCCGATTTCTCGCAGAGCGCGGACCACGAGCCTCCGGTGGGCGCGACCGAAGAGCGGCTCGCAGAGATCTGGATGGAGCTTCTGTCCTTGCCCAGCGTGGGTCGCAACGACGACTTCTTCGACCGCGGTGGGCACAGCCTGTTGGCCGCGCGTTTGGTTGGCGAAATCGAGGCGCGCATGGGCGTGATCGTGCCCCTCGCGGCGCTGTTTCACGCGCGCACGCTGCGTGAGCTGGGGCGTGTCGTCGACTCGCTGCAGGCGCAGCCCGGCGAAGATCCGTTGGCCGACGGGCGCTGGCCGGCCCTCGTGCCCATCCAGACCCACGGCTCGCGCTTCCCGTTCTTCGCGGTATCGCGCCCCAACATCAACGCCCTCGGCTACGTCGCGCTCGCCCGTCACATGCACCCAGATCAGCCCGTTTATGGGCTGCAAGGGCAATTCCGCGAGCAAGAAGAGATCGGCCCCTACACCGACGACGAGTACCAAACCGTCGCCGCCGAGTACATCCGCGAGATGCGTCGCGTGCAGCCGAACGGCCCCTATTACCTCGGTGGCATGTGCGAAGGGGCGCACCTCGCGTACGCCATCACGCAGCAGCTCGAGGCCGCAGGGGAAGAGGTTGGCCTGGTGGCGATCCTCGACGCCTGGCCCTGGGAGAACACGCACATCAAGTCGCTTTTGTCCGTGCACAACATGGACATGCGCGTGTGGCGCATGCGCATGCTCTACCAAGCCGGTCACGGCGCCGAGATCACCGCGCGGCTCAAGGCGGGCGCCCTTCGCAAGCTCAAGAACGTCATGGCGAAGACGGCAGCGACCGCCAACAAGGGCTTCACGCGACGCGAGAAACCCCCGGTGAAGCAGACCCTCTTCGAGGCGCGCATGTTCCCCGGTCCCGATTTCGTGGCGCCGAAGATCAAGGCGCGCATCGCCGTTTTCCGCGTGAAAAAGCAGCCCTATTGGCGCGTGCACGACTTTCAGCTCGGCTGGACCGATAGGACCGAGGGCGGTGTCGAGGTGCACGTGATCGCAGGCGAGCACATGACGTTCTTGCGCGAGCCTTTCGCTGCCGTGCTCGGAGCGAAGCTGACCGAGGTTCTGGAGCGCCTGCGCGTGGCCCGCGAAGAGCGTCTTGCCGGGGCCACAAAAGCGGCCGAATAAGCCTTCGTGCACCATCCCCAGCGCACGAAGAAGCTCACCCCCGCGATGCAGCAGTTCGCGGACGCGAAGGCCGCGCACCCCGACGCGGTGCTCTTGTTTCGCATGGGCGACTTTTACGAAACGTTCGGCGACGACGCGGTGCTCGTCTCGAACGCCCTCGGCCTCACGCTGACGAGCCGCAGCAAGGGCGACGAGGTGCCGATGGCGAGCGTGCCTCACCATGCGGCCCACGGCTACATCGCGAAGTTGCTCGCGCTGGGGCACAAAGTCGCGCTCTGCGAGCAGCTCGCCGATCCCTCGAAGGTCAAAGGAATCGTGCCCCGCGGCGTCGTCCGCGTGATGACGCCGGGCCTCGTCACCGACATCGATCAGCTCGACGCCCGCTCGAATCACTACCTGGTCGCGGTCGACGGTCCCGGCGATGGCACGGCGAGCGACGGTACGTTGGCTCGTTTCGGCGTGGCCTTGCTCGACCTCTCGACGGGCGAGCTCGCCGCCGCCGCCCTGGCCGATCAAGCCTTGGTTTTGGCTGAAATTGCGCGCAGCGAACCGCACGAGCTGCTGATCGCGGAGGGCCTCGACGAGCTCGCGAAGGCCATCGCGCTCACGGCGCCACGGGTCGCTCTTCGCCGCGACGGGGCGCTCGCCGACGACGTCGTGCGCGGGGCCATCGACGACGCCGTAGCCGAGCCTTTGTACGAGACGGCGTCCGAGGTTCACCCGCGCGCGGCCCTGCGCGCGGTGGCGCGGGTGCTGCGATTTGCGAGCCGCTGCACGCCCGGCGCGGCCCTGCCCGTGCGCCGCATCGCCGTGCACGACCCGTCGAACGCGCTGCGCATCGACGACACGGCCGCGACGCACCTCGAGCTTGTGCGCGCGGCCGACGGCGGCACGCGCGGCACGCTGCTCGATGTGATCGACGCCACGCGCACCCCGAAGGGCGCGCGCTTGTTGCGAAAACGCCTGGTTTCACCGCTGGTCGACGTGGCGTCGATCCGACGGCGCCACGACGAAGTGGAGCTGTTCGTGACGCACGCGCGTGCGCGTTCGGAGCTCGGCGCGGTGCTGGCGCGCATCGGTGACATCGAGCGGCTCGCGGTGCGCGCGAGCCTCGGCGAAGCGACGCCACGGGACCTCGGTGCGCTGCGCGATGGGCTGCTCGCCGCGCCCCAAGCGGTGGCCATCGCGGCCTCGATCCCCGATCCGACGGCCGCCGAAGCGCTCGGCGTCGACATCGATCCGGTGGCCGATTTAGCGGCCCATTTGGCCAAGGCGCTGGTGGATCAACCGCCGCCCCACGCGCGCGAAGGGGGCTTCGTGCGCGAGGGCTTCGACGCCGAGCTCGACGAGCTGCACGCCACGCGACAGCAGGGCTCGGAGCTGATGGTCGCGATGGAGAAGAAGCTCCGCGACGACACGGGCATCGGCTCGCTCAAGATCAAGTACACGTCGGTATTCGGTTGGTACATCGAGGTCACGAAGACGCACCTCGCGAAGGTGCCCGACGGTTTCCGACGCAAACAAACCATTGCGCAGGGCGAGCGCTACACGACCCCCGACCTCGACGATCTGGCCGATCGCGTGGAGCACGCGGTCGATCGCGCGATCGAGCGCGAAACGGTGCTTTATCAGGGCCTATTGCGGCGCGTCGCGGAGGCCAAAGAGAGGGTCGTGCGCCTCGCGACGCGCCTCGCCGAGTGGGACGTCGCGGTGGGCCTCGCGGAGGTCGCGCACCGCTACGACTACGTGAGGCCGCACGTCGACATGGGCGACGCGCTCGTCATCGTCGGGGGTCGCCATCCGGTCGTCGAGCGCCTGGCCGCCGCGGGTCGCTTCGTGCCCAACGACACCACGCTCGACCTCGCGGCGGAGCGCCTGTGGCTCGTGACCGGGCCCAACATGGCGGGCAAATCCACGTTGATGCGGCAGGTCGCGCTGATCGCGATCCTCGCGCACATGGGCAGCTACGTGCCCGCCGAAGAGGCGCGCATTGGCATCGTCGACCGCGTGCTCTCCCGGGTCGGCGCCAGCGACAACGTGGCCCGCGGCGAGAGCACCTTCATGGTCGAGATGCGGGAGACCGGCGCGATTTTGCGCGATGCCACCCGGCGTTCCCTCGTCATCCTCGACGAAATCGGCCGCGGCACGAGCACCTACGACGGCCTCGCGATCGCCTGGGCGGTGACCGAGCATTTGCACGACGCGGTGGGCTGTCGCGCCATGTTCGCGACGCACTACCACGAGCTCACCGATCTCCACCGCACCCTCGCGGGCCTCGCGAACCACTCCGTCTCCGCGCGCGAGCACGAGGGAGACGTCGTCTTCTTGCACAAGCTGCAGCGCGGCGCGGCGAGCCAAAGCTACGGCGTCGCGGTGGCCCGCCTCGCTGGATTGCCGGAGTCGGTGCTGGCGCGCGCGAGGGCGTTGCTCTCCACGCTCGAGTCTGGGGACAGCGGCCCGGCCTCCAAACCGAAGACGCGCGCGAAAGCGCCGACGAACCAGCTCGATTTGTTCGCCTCGTCCGGGGCCGCCGACCAAGCCGCCGCGCGCGAGGTCCTCGCCATGCTGCGCGAGGTCGACCCCAACCGCATGACGCCCATCGAAGCGCTGGGCTTTCTAGCCACCCTCAAGAAAATGGTTTGAAGGCAAACGAAATTTGTCTCAGACAGGGACCGGCCCGCCGAACGCGCCGAACCAGCGCGCGACCCACACCGCGACCAGGGCCAGGCACAGCGTCGTCCCGACGATCGCGACCTTGGCCCCTCCCAAGCCGACCCGGCCATTGAGCACGTAGTTGCCCACCCCGTAGGCCACCATGCCGATGGCCACGGGCACGACCAAAGGCGAAAGCGGGTTCAGCGCCAGCGCGCGCTCGATGTCGCCTGAAAACAGGGCGAATGTCGCGCGTGTGAGGCCGCAACCAGGGCAGGGCTGGTGCAAGACGATGGCGTATAGGCAAACGGGCTGGCCGAGCGCCGTGAGAATCGTGATGGGGGAGGTGTAGAGGAGCAGCCTCAGGGCGCGGCCCGTCGGATGGGTGTCCGACGGAAGCCAGCGCCTCGGGGCCATGGACGCTTCAGCGCGCCGTCACTGGGATTGGGCGACGTCGTTCAAGTCCGCTGCGAGGGCGTAGAGGAACAAGAAGACGTAGACCACGATGCTTCGTGTGGGCACTTGCGAGCGCGCGATCTGCTTCGCGCGGGTGACCTCTTCGGGCACCTTGATCCACATGAAGTAGTAGTTGAAGCAGGGGATCAGGATAAACCACGGCTGGAAACCTTGGTTTTGCGTGACCCGCTTCAGCTCGCCCAACATGCCGAACGTGTAGACAAGGAAGATCACCAGGCCGGCCAGGCTGAACAGGCTGCCCACCATCGCCAGCATGGGTTCGATGGAGCCCAAAATGCTGCCAATGATGTTTCCGCCGACCATCAGGCCGTAGGGGAGGGCGATCGTCATCACCGGATTGCGGATCTTGGGCTTCATGCTGGGGTCGAGGGCACCCCCGCCAAAGCCGCCCATCGGTCCGCCAGCCGGCATCATGCCGAAGCCCCCGGGCGGGGCGCCCATGCCGGGAGGTCCACCCATGCCAGGAGGCCCGCCGTATCCGCCGGGAGGTCCACCCATGCCGGGAGGCCCGCCGAAGCCGCCGGGAGGTCCACCCATGCCGGGAGGTCCGCCGAAGCCGCCGGGGGGGCCGCCCATGCCGGGAGGTCCGCCCATGCCCAGGTCACCCGGTCCAACCATGCCTGGAGGTCCACCCATGCCGGGAGGCCCGCCCATGCCGGGAGGCCCGCCCATGCCCGGCGGTCCGCCCATGCCACCAGGGGGAGGCCCGCCGAAGCCGCCAGGGGGTCCGCCCATGCCAGGAGGGCCACCGAAGCCGCCGGGAGGCCCGCCCATGTCGCCGCCGGGAGGGCCGCCCATGCCGGGAGGTCCACCGAAGCCGCCGGGGGGACCGCCCATGCCGCCTGGGGGAGGGCCGTATCCACCAGGGGGAGCGCCCATGCCCGGCGGGGGGCCGTAGCCGCCCGGGGCACCCATGTTGGGGTCGCCTTGCGGAGGTCCGCCGAAGCCGCCGGGAGGTCCGGCCGCGGGCCCGCCCGGAGGCGGAAAGCCCATCGGCGCGCCCGGAGGCGGCATACCGGGCATCTGGTCGATGGCCATGGTGCCGCCGAGGGGGTTGACCCCACCGCTGGGGGGCGGCCCTGGAGGCGAGAACCCGCCGGGAGCCGCCGCGCCACCAAACTGCGGAGCACCGGGGGCAGGCGGCCCGGGGGGCGGACCCGCTGTGGGGCCCAAGCCCGCCGGGGCGACGCCGACGACCGTGCCCGCCAAGCCCGAAGGAGGCTGCGGAGGACCGGCCGGTGCGCCCGGGCGTGGGGGTTGGGGGACCATGAGTTGCTGACTCATCAGCATGGTCCCTTTGAACTTCGGGGCGGCGGCACCACGAAGGTTAAAACCGCATTTGATACAAGTGGACGCCGTTTCCGAGTTTTGCGTCCCGCAGTTCGGACAGAACACGAGAACCACCTCCGGCCGGTGAAGTGCCGCTGGGCCGCGTTCGAAGCCCCCGCAAAAAATGCTTCGGGGGCGACGTCGCGAAGTGGCCGGGGAGCCTAGTGGAATGACGCCCCGCTTCACAAGCTAAAGAACAGCGAAAGGTCGATATCACGCTGGGGCGTCCACGCCTTGACACCCGACCAGTCCGATCGCTAGCGTGCGCCCGCTTTACCGACCTGGCGTGTCGATCGGCCGCTAAAAGCGCAGTGATCGCGCCTCGATGTGAATCCAGCGATCGCACCGCGCACGTCGCGTTCAGCCCGTCCCCGTCGAGCCCCGACCCATGACCTTCGCCCTGACCCCCGAGCGCGAGAAACGCTTCGAAGAGATTCTCGCGCGTTATCCCCTGAAACAGCCCGCTTGCATCCCCGTCTTGCACCTATGCCAGGAGCAAAACGGTTGGGTGAGCGAAGAAGTCATGCAGTTCGTCGCCACGCGCCTCGGGCTCTCCGCGGCCCACGTTCAAGGCGTCGTCACGTTCTACACGCTCTTCAACACCAAGCCCGTCGGCAAGCATCAAGTGTGGGTTTGCCGCACCCTCTCGTGTGCCCTCCGCGGTGCCGATGAGGTCCTCGCGCACTGTGAAAAACGCCTCGGCGTGCACGCCGGCGAGACCACGAAAGACGGCAAGGTCACGCTGCGCACGGCCGAGTGCCTCGCGGCCTGCGGCAACGGTCCGATGATGCAGGTCGATCGCGACTACCACGAGAACCTGTCGCTCTCGCAGGTCGACGCAATCCTCGATCGGCTCACGCGATAACCACGATGATCACGCGCACCAACTACCTCTCGAAGCTCTACGACGTGCCCCAAGGGCACACCCTCGACGCGTACGAAAAAGAGGGCGGCTACGTGCAAGCGAAGCGGGCGCTCTCGGGCACGCGCGACGCGCTCGTCGAGGACATGAAGGCCGCCAACATTCGCGGTCGCGGCGGTGCAGGCTTTCCCATGGGTGTCAAGTGGAGCTTCATGCCCTGGCCCCCGAAGCCCGAGCGGCCCCACTACCTCGTGATCAACGCCGACGAGGGCGAGCCTGGCACCTTCAAAGACCGCACGATCATGGAGAAAAACCCCCACTCCGTGGTGGAGGGTTGCATCGTCGGCTGCTTCGGCATCGGCGCCCACGCGGCCTACATTTATGTCCGAGACGAGCTGCACCTCTCCAAAGAGCGCCTGTGGGGCGCCATCGCGGAGGCGAAGGCCAAGGGTTATCTCGGAGCCAAGCCGTTCGGCATCGACTACCCCGTCGAGGTCTACGTGCACACGGGCGCGGGCGCGTACATCTGCGGCGAAGAGACGGCGCTCCTCAACTCCCTCGAAGGCAAGCGCGGCGAGCCCCGGCTCAAGCCGCCGTTTCCCGCGCAGGTCGGCGCCTTCGGCATGCCCTCCACCGTCAACAACTTGGAGACCATCGCGATCGTGCCGACGGTGCTCGCGATGGGCGGCGATGCCTTCTCGAAGCTGTCGTCGCTGCACCACATGAAGGACGGCGGCGCACGGCTTTTTGGCGTTAGTGGCCACGTCAAGCGCCCCGGCATCTACGAGGCCGCGGTGGGCGTCACGCTGCGCGACCTGATCTACGACCTCGGTGGTGGCGTCGAGCACGGTGAGCTTTTGGCTGTGATTCCAGGGGGATCGTCGTGCCCCGTGTTGCGCCCCGAAGAGACCGTGCACGCGCCCGACGAAAAGCACCCGCTCCACGCGTGGCACGGGCAAAGCGTCCTCGACGTGCCCATGGGCGTCGACACCTTCCGCGCGCTCGGCACGATGCTCGGCACATGCTGCGCGATCGTGCTCTCGGACAAGGCCTGTCCGGTCCGCGCGATGCACAACTTGATGCGCTTTTACCGTCACGAATCGTGCGGTCAGTGCACACCGTGCCGCGAAGGCAGCGCCTGGCTCGACCGCGTGCTGTCGCGCATCGTCGAGGGCGAGGCGACCATCGAGGAGCTCGATCGGCTGCACGAGATCGCCGACAACATCATGGGCAACACCATCTGCGCCTTCGGCGAAGGCACCGCGATGCCGGCCCTCGGCTTCTTGCGGAAGTTTCGCAAAGAGTTCGAGGCCTTCATTCGCACGAAGGGCGCGTCATCGGTCGGCGTGCTGGCCCCCGAGGCGGTGCGCGCATGAACACCTTCGAGCTGCTTTTTTTCGCCGTGTGCGCGCTCTTGGTGCTGGTCGGCGGCGTGGCCACCGTCGCGGCCAAAAACCCCATCCGCGGCGCTATGGGCCTTTTGGTCTCGATCATCGGCATCGCCGGCACGTACCTGCTGCTCCAGGCCGAGCTGCTCGCGACGACCCAGGTCCTCGTCTACGCCGGCGCGGTGGTCATTCTGTTCGTCTTCGTGATCATGATCTTGGGACCGTCGGCGACGTCGCCCCACGACGCGCGCTCCGCGATCCCGCGCTACATCGGGGCGGGCGCGCTGCTCGTCGCGGCCATCACCGCGCTCGGCTTGTTGGCTCCCTCGGGGGACGCGAAGCCCACCGTGTTTGGTGAGGCCCCGAAGACGTTCGGCACCATCGAAGGTCTCGGACACGATCTGTTTACGACGGCCGTCGTGCCCTTCGAGCTGGCGAGCGCCTTGCTCCTGATCGCGGTCATCGGCGCGGTCGCCGTCGCCCGCGGAAAACAAGTCGACCCGACCGGTTTGCAGTCGGCGCAAAAGGCTCCGAAGAAGGCGACAAACGCGCCCTCGAGCCACGGCGCCTCGGATACTTCGGCCCACTCGGCCGGGGAGGCCCACCCGTGACCGCTGTCCCCTTGGAATATTTTCTCCTGCTCGCGGCGGCGCTCTTCGTCGTAGGCGCCGTTGGCTTTCTTTTGCGGCGAAATCTGTTGGTTTTGCTGATGAGCATCGAGCTCATGTTGAACGCCGTCAACCTGACGCTCGTCGCGTTCAATCGCACTCAACCCACTTCGCACACCGGACAAATCTTCGCGTTCTTCGTCATCGCGGTCGCCGCGGCGGAGGCCGCGGTGGGGCTCGCGATCGTGCTCGCGTTTTTCCGTGTTCGTAAGACCATCCGCTCGGACGAAGCGGACCTGCTCAAGAACTGACCCGTGGATACCATCCGGAACCAGTTCCCCCAGAACGACTTTGCGATCCTCGCGATCGTGCTCCTTTTGCCTGCCCTAGGCGCCTTCATCAACGGCGTCTTCGGCAAGCGGCTCGGCAAAGAAGGCGTGCGCTTGATGGCCCTCGCGGCCATCTTCGGCTCCTTCGTGGCCAGCGTGGTCACCTTCCTCTCGTTGCCCCACGGCGAAGAGGGAGAAGCGGCGCCGCGCCTGGTTTGGAAGGCCTGGGAGTGGCTGTCCATCTCCGGTCGACCGGGCTTCCGCGTGCCCATCGACGTCGCGTTCGGCGTGGACGCGATGAGCGCGACGATGATGCTCGTCGTCACCGGCGTGGGCTTTCTCATCCACCTCTACTCCAGCGAGTACATGCGCAAAGACGACGGTTATTACCGGTTCTTTGCGTACCTGAACCTGTTCTGCTT
>CAYLJT010000037.1:0-20754 GCA_964383995.1 uncultured Polyangiaceae bacterium | reverse complement strand
GGCATGCACGACGAGATCGAGTCGCTGCGCGAGGCCTTGATGGCCCGCGGCGCCGAGATTCACGGGCTGCTCGACAAGAACAACGAGCTTGGCGCGCGGGCCGACGAGCTCGCCGCGGCCGTCGAAGAAGAGCGCGCGACCTCCGCACGCCGGGGCGCCGAGCTGGGCAGCTTGCGCGAAGAGCTGGAGCGCACGAGCTCCCGCGCGGCCCTCGTGAAAGCCGACCTCGACGTGACCATCCAAGAGCTGGAAGCCGAGCGCCTCGAACGCCGCGCGCTGGAGCAAAAGCTCGCGGAAGAACGCGCCGCGCGGGCCGCCGAGCTGCAGTCGTTGACCGAGGAGCGGGATCGCGCCCTCACCGACCACGCGACGCTTGCCCTGGCGCGCGACGCGTTGGCCTCCGACCTCGCCGTTGCCGTCGCTGCGCGCGCGGCCGCCGCCGCCACCTCGGCGGGCCTCGAGGCGGCGCGGGCCGCGCTCGCCACCGATCTCGGCGCCATGACCGAGGCGCGCGACGCCGCGCAAGGGGCCGCCGAGCTCGGCGAGGAGGCGCGCGTCGAGCTCGTCGCCGAGCGCGACGCGCTTCAAAACGAGGTCGCGACCCTCCGCACGCAGCTCGAAGAGCGCGACGCGACGATTCACGCGCAAATCGCCGAGGGCGAGCGCAAAGACGCCCTCAGGGCGGGCCTCGACCGCACGGTTGCGGCCCTCACCTTGGAGCGCGACGCGCTGAGCGCGCGCGCGGCCGAGCTCGACGGTCGCGTCGGCTTCCTCGAACAGCAGCGCATCGCCGACGAAGAGCTGCTCGCCAGCAAAATTAGCGCGGTAACCCAGATCCTCGACGAAATCGAAGAGCGCGACGCGAGCCAAATGCGCAGCCGCGCGCAGTCGTTTTTCGCGATACGGAGCATGTTTCTGTCTGGTGAGGTGGCCAACGTCGAGGCGCCCCCCCCGGTCGCCCGCCCGCAGGGCCTGCGCGAGACCGAAGAGACCCAGACTTGGCGCGCGGAGCTGCCCTCGACCCAGCCCGAAGGGGGCGAACGCCCGCGCTCGCAGCGCCCCACGGCGCCCGATCCGTCCGAAGAGCCCACGCGCGTCCGCGCCGCCGTGCTGTTGACCCCCGAAGAGGCTGCCGAGGTGAACCGAAGCGTGTTGTCCCAGGGCGATCCGGAGGACGTCGAGGACATCACCGGGGCCGTCGTCGTCGACGAAGAGACCGAGGAACGGAGCGAGACGCTACCGGCGACGTGACGCCAACAGCGCCTCACGCAGGGGCGCTGAGCGAAGCACCGCCTCCGGGTCCTCCACCAGGCGCTCCTCGCGTCGATAAGGCACGAAGCCGACCTCTTGGTAGAGCGGAAGCGCCCTCGGATGGTCGACCGAGCACGTGTTTAGCCAAAGCCTCTTCGGCTGTTTTTCCCAGGCATAGGCCACGATCCATCGCAAAAAGAACGGCCCGAGCCTGCGGTGAATGCGCTCCGGCACGACGCCGAAATAGGCAAGCTCGATATCCGTCGCGTGGCGCGCGTCGAGCTCGGCGTAGCCGATTGGCACCCCATCATCGAAGAGCACATGCACCTCGACCCGAGGATCCTCGATGATCGCCCCGAGCTCGCTGTCGTTCAGTCGCTTGCGATCGGTCCAGGCCCAGACCCGACCCACGGCGTCGTATAGAAAGCGGTAGTAGTCGATCGTCGGACGGCGGGCCCAGACCACCGCGATCTCCGGGGAGGGCAGGTCGGGCCGCGTGGGGGCGGCGGGCGGCGCCAACATCTCCAGATAGGTGACGACCTTTCTGGGGTGCTCGACATCTTCGCTTGCTGCCATCGGGCCTACCTGACGCGGTTTCGTGAACACGGACCCTTGCTGGGCCGTGGGCTCTTCGGTATGAGTCCAAGGGATCGCCTATTTACGCCATGAAAAAAAGAGCCTTTGCTTGCGTCGCGACACTGGCGCTCCTCGGGTGCGCTACAGGCACAACCGACATCGAAGGCGGGGGCGAAACACCCGACACCGGCTGTGAGCCCGGCTCGACGCGGGCCTGCTATTCGGGCCCCGAGGGCACCCTCGGCCTGGGGCTGTGCGTAGGAGGCCTGCAAACGTGCCTGGAAAATGGCAAGGATTATGGCCCATGCGAAGGTGACGTAGTCCCGCGCACGGAGGACTGCTCGAACTCCATCGATGAAGACTGCGATGGAAACATCAACGACGCCGACGCCGGCTGCGTGTGCACGCCGGGCACGGCGACGCCCTGTTACACAGGCCCCGAGGGCACCGAGGGCATTGGGCGCTGCATCGGCGGGAGCCGACCGTGCAACAACGACGGCACCGCGTTCGGCTCTTGCGAGGGCGAGGCGACGCCCATCCTCGAAAACTGCGCCACGCCCGAGGACGACGACTGTGATGGTCAGTCCGACGACCCGGAGGATGGCTGTGTTTGTACGCCAGGTGTCAGCGTGCCATGCTATTCCGGTCCTGCCGGGACCGAAGGCATCGGCAATTGTGTGGGTGGGACGGCCACGTGCGACGCCAATGGCACGTCGCTCGGGCCCTGTGTCGGCGAGGTCGTGCCCAGCACCGAAGTCTGCGCGACAGACACGGACGACGACTGCGACGGCCTGGTCAACGAAGATGGCCCCGACTGCATCTGTACGCCGGGCGAAGTGGTCAGTTGCTACACGGGCGCCAATGGCACGCTCGGCATCGGGCTGTGCGCTGGCGGCACTTGGACGTGCAACGCCCAGGGCACGGGCTTCGGGCTTTGTCTCGGACAAGTCGTCCCCGCGGCGGAGACGTGCAACACACCCGGTGACGACGATTGCGACGGTCAGACCAACGAACAAGGCGCCGGCTGCGTCTGCCTCCCGAACAGCAGCACGACGTGCTACACCGGCCCCGTAGGCACGTTGGGGCTTGGCGTCTGTGTCTCGGGCATCAAGACCTGCGACAGTCAGGGCAAGACCTACGGTCCTTGTGTCGGCGAGGTCGTGCCCACGACCGAAAACTGCGCCAACCTCATCGACGACGACTGCGACGGTGTGTCGTGTGCGACGCCGACCTTCGCCTATTCGCTGGGCGACGCGAGCGACCAAGTGGGCAAAGCGGTAGCGGTCGACTCAACGGACAACGCCTTCGTCACAGGCTCCTTCGTCGGCACGCTCGCCCTCGGCGGCAACACGCTCGTCAACCCCTCTGCGAGCGACGTCTTCCTCGCCAAGGTCTCGCCGGCCGGTGCGTTCACGTGGTCGAAGTCGTTTGGCGACAGCGCGGTTCAAACGGCCCACGGCATAGCCACCGATCCGCAAAACAACGTGATTATCGTGGGCGGCTATTCGGGCACCATGGACTTCGGCGGCGGGGCCCAGGTGTCCCTCGGCAGCACCGACGTGTTCGCGGCCAAATTCAACTCTTCGGGCACGTACCTCTTCGGCAGGCGCTTTGGCGACGCCGCCGCCCAATTCGCCACGGGCGTCGACACCGACAGCGTCGGCTCGGCTTATATCGTGGGGTCGAACTCGGGCACCATCAGCTATGCAGGCGGCTCGATCACGAGCGCCGGTTCGACCGACGTCTTCGTGATCAAGATTGGGGCCCTCGGCTCGTTCGTTTGGGCCAAGGACTTTGGCGACAGCAGCGCTCAAGCGGGCACGGGCATCGTCGTCAACAACGCCGGAAGCATCGTCCTCGTCGGCACCTTCGCGGGCACCATCGACTTTGGCGGAGGTCCGCTGACGAGCATGGGCGGGACAGACATCTTCGTGGCCAAGCTCGACGTCGCTGGCAATCACGTGATGAGCCTTCGTTTCGGCGACTCCGCCGACCAGACGGTCAGCGACGTGACCGTCGACGACGCCGACAACATCTTGTTTGCAGGGGCCTACCAAGGCTCGGTGGACTTTGGCGCGGGCACCCTCAGCGCCAGTTCGGGTCAAGACATCTACGTCGTCAAGCTCACGACCGCGGGCGTCCCCGTGTGGAGCAAGGGATTTCCCGGCCTGGGCGACCAGGTCGCCAAGGACATCGCGGTGGACGCCGGTGGTAACGTCGTCCTGACGGGCTCCTTCACGGGCAGCGTCGATTTTGGTCTGGGCGCCCTCGCGGCAACGACGCAAAACGACGCGTTTTTGGCCAAATTCACGTCCATGGGCGCCATCGTCTGGGCCAAGGGGTTTGGCAACGGCGGCGATCAATCGGGCCTTGGGGTCGCGACGGACAGCCTCGCACGCGTCCTCTTCACGGGCTACGCAACGGGCTTGGTCGACGTCGGCACGGGTCCCCTCGGCGGCGCCGGTGGCACCGACTTTCTCCTGGCCCAATTCGCCCCCTAAGCACATGGAATCTCCCCCTCGCCTGGAAGCGCTCTCGCTCGGCTTCCGACACCGCTACCTCAACCACGCCGAGCTCAGCTCCCAGCTCGAGGCGTGGGCGGCGGCGTTTCCCGCGCTGGCTCACCTTTCTTCCCTCGGGAAAACCCCGGAAGGGCGCGACATTTGGCTCCTTCGCCTCGGCCCCGAGCCGGACCGCATCCGCCCCGCCGCGTGGGTCGATGGCAATATGCACGCGAGCGAGCTCGCCGGCAGCAGCGTGGCCCTAGCCATCGCCGAAGACATCCTTCGGGCCCACCTCGACGAAGGTCCTGTCCACGACTTGCCGCCCCACGTGCTCGCCATGCTGCGGGAAGACGTGTTGTTTTACGTGGTCCCGCGCATGAGCCCCGACGGGGCCGAGCAGCTCCTCGAAACCGGCTGTTGGACGCGCTCCGCCCCCAGGGACAGCCGTCTTGGGCAGTCGAAGCCCTATTGGCAACATCACGACGTCGATGGCAATGGCCGAGTGGGTCTGATGCGCGTCGAGGACCCAACCGGCGACTACGTCGTTTGCGCCGAGCACCCCCATTTGATGTTGCCCCGCCGCATCGAAGATCCGGGGCCCTATTACCGGCTGTATCCCGAGGGCCTCATCGAGAACTTCGACGGCGTGACCATTCCCGATCCGCATTATTTGTCCGACAACGAGACCGACTTCAACCGCAACTTTCCCTATCAGTGGGCCCCCGAGCCGCGCGAAAAGGGCGCCGGATCTGCGCCCTTCAGCGAGCCCGAGACGCGGGCCATTGGCACCTTCGCGGGGCGCCACCCCAACATCTTTGTTTGGATGAACCTCCACACCTTTGGCGGCGTCTACATTCGCCCCCTGGGCGACCTGCCGGACAAGAAAATGAACGCCACCGACTTCGAGGTGTTCCGCCAGGTGACAGCGTGGTGCGAAGAGATCGGTGGCTATCCGATGGTCAGCGGCTTCGAAGAGTTCACCTACGAGCCCGACAAGCCCCTCCTCGGCGATCTGGCCTCGTTCGCCTACGGGCAGCGCGGCGCCATCGGCTTTGTGTGCGAGCTCTGGGACTTCTTCAAACAGGCGGGGCTCGACGTCCTCCGGCCGTTCGTCTGGAACTACCAACGACGCCTGCGCGAAGAGGGGCCCAAAATGGCAGTTTGGGATCGGGACCACAACGAAGGTCGCATCTTCCAGCCTTGGATCCCGATGGATCACCCCCAGCTCGGCCCCGTGGAGGTCGGCGGCTATTGCCCGCTCATCGGCATGTGGAACCCGCCTCCGAACCGCCTGAACGACGTTTGCACCGCGCAATCCAGGGTATTTCTACGCCTCGCGGCGCTCGCTCCCCGCCTGCGTATCGTGGGCGTGGAGGTCGAGAGCCTGGGCGCGGGCCTCTCCGCCGTGCGCGCGACGGTCGAGAACATTGGCTATCTACCCACCTTCGTATTGGCATCCTCCAAGGCCCTGCCTTGGAACGACGAAGTCTACGCGGACATCGAGCTCGAGGGCAATGTGAGGCTCGTTTCGGGCTCCGTGCGCGCCGAGGTGGGACACCTCGGGGGCTGGGGCAACCATGGCAATTCGCCTCTCCCCTCCCAGCCAGGCACCTGGAGCACGGGCGGCCCTGTGCGCAAGAAGGTGCGTTGGGTCGTGCGCGGCGAGGGCGTCGTGCGCATCGTCGCCGGCGCGGCCCGCGTGGGCGTCGCGGTGGTGGAGGTTCGTTTGGGCGAGTAGCCCGCTGGCGCTCAAAAACTGATGTTTTTGGGCACCGGGGGCGCGGCGGGCCGGCCACCGCCCGTGGGCTTTTTGGGCACCAGCGTGCGCGGTGTCTTTTCGGAGGCCGCCGGCGCCGCGGATGCGTTGGCGGCGGCGCTGTCCTCGTCCGGGTCGCTCGCTGCGGCAGACGTGGCGCTCTTGAGCGGAGCTGCGCCGGTGCCGGGCGGGGCCGCGCTGGCCGCTTCAGCGGCCGACGGATCGTTGCTCGGCTCCCCTTCACCGAGCAGCACGATGGCCGCGATGATGCTCCCCAGTACCAACATGGCGCCCACGATCCAAGGCGTACGGTTGGGCCGGAACTGCGGGCGAATCATCGTCTCGACGGCGGGGGCGGGCGGACGGTAGGCGGAGGGTGCCTGAAACGGCACCTCGGCGGCAGGCGGCGGGTGAGAGGCCGGGATACCCATCCCGGATGGCGGATAGACGCTCAGCGCGCGGCGCGCGGGTGTGAGCCAGTTGGGGCCAATCGGCGTGCCGGTCACGTCTTCGTCAATGCCATGGTCCACAGCCCACGACGCGAACGCACGGCCCATGTCCAACATGGAAGGCCACCTGTCACGGACCTCCTTGGCGAGCCCCTTGCGCACGATGGTGGCAATCACCGGATCGTCCACGCCAAAGTCGGTGAGCGGTCGCTCCGTCGTCGTGATGATTGCCAGTATCAAAGCGTTGTAGTTGGGCCCCTCGAAGGGCCGACGCCCGGTGATGAGCTCGTAAAACACCACGGATAGCGCCCAAACGTCGGTCGGCGCGCCCAACACGCCGTCCCCTTTGGCCTGCTCGGGAGACATGTAGTCTGGACTGCCCAGCACCTCTCCGGCCAGCGTAAAGCCCCTGTCCACGTCGGACTGGAGCATCTTCGCGATGCCAAAGTCCACGATCTTGGGCACCAAACGGCCTCGCTCATCGGTGGCGAGGAGGATGTTGTCGGGCTTCAGGTCGCGGTGGACGACGCCCTTGTCGTGGGCCTCGACGAGGGCGCTCATGACCGGCAAAAGCGAGCGCACGGCGACCTCCACCGTGAGGCGCCGCTTGCGCGCAAGCACGGCCGCCAGCGACTCGCCGTGCAGCATCTCCATCACGATGAACGGATCGCCGCTCGAGGTTTGACCGAAATCGAAGACGCGCACGATCGACGGATGCCCCAGGCGCGCCGCCGCCCGCGCCTCGGTGAGCAGCCGCGCCGACGCCTCGGGGGCCGCGCGATCGCGGCGAATCAGCTTGATGGCGACGTCGATGTCGAGCGTCATGTTGTGCGCGAGCCACACGGCGCCCATGCCGCCGCGGCCGATGACGCGCGTGAGCCGGTATTTCCCCGCGATGATTTGGCCGGATTTGTAGGCGTCGGTGAGCGACTCCGGGGTCTCGGTGCGGGGTGGCGCTTCGAGCGGCGCAGCGGGCGCTGCGAGCGGCGCTGATGGCGCCGAGGCCGAGGCTTTCGGCACCTCCCGCTCGACGGGAACGGCCTGCGCCATCGGGAGCGTGACGGCGGACGCCACGAAGGCCCCGCGCGGCGCAAGCGGAACGCCCGCCGTCGCGGTGTCGCGGGGCGGATCGACCACCGTGTCGCCGAACGGTGACTCGGCCTCCACGTCATCGGCGGGGGGCCCAAATTTGCCTTCGATTTCCGCGTCGATCAGCGTGTCGCTGAACAGCGCGTTGCGCTCGGTATCGCTGCTCGTGGTGGCGACCTCGGCGACGGCCGGCGCGCTCGCGGCAGGCCCTTGGTAGAGCCGCGTGGGCGGCTCGGGGCCCAACGCATCGCTGGACGGCGCGGGCTGTTCCTCCGCGGCGGGCGCGGCCTCTTCGGCGGATGCCTCGGCCTCTTCGGCGGATGCCTCGGCCTCTGTTGCGATGCTCGCCGCCTCCGCAGGAGCTGCGTCGGCGCCCGCCGTGGCGCGCCCATTCAGGCTCGCGGTCGTGTCGTCGGCCTCGTCGTTTTGCTCCCCTTGGCTGACGTCGATGTCCCATCCTTCGTCGATGTCGGGCTGCGCGGAAGCCGCGGGCGCCGGCGCGATTGGCGCTGGTTTTTGCGCAGCGGGAGCCTCCTTCGGAGGATCCGAGCGCTCGAACGATCCGGATGGGCGCGAGCGCGCTGCGGCGGGAACCAGCGGTGACGAAGGACGCGGCACCACCGCGGGCATGCGCATTTGCGAAGGCCGCGGGACAGCCGGTGCGGCCGGCAGCGGTGTCTGCGCCGCGGCAGGCAAATCAGGCTGCGAAGGACGTCGTTCGGGCGTCGACGTCGGGGTCGCAGGCTTGATGCGCGGAGCCGTCATGCGAAATTGCCCGGTGCTGAACCGAAAGACCGGGGTTTGAATCGTACACGGCCAAGGGGGTGAACGCGAAGGAGCTGCTACGGTTTTTTTCGAAGAATTTTAGGAGGGTCACTCCCAGGGGGGAGGGGCCCCGCGCGGCGACGCGCCGAGGCGGTCGCGGATCCGTTTGCGTGCGAAGGCGAGCCGCGCCAACTGCTGCGCTGGCGGTTGTTCGAAGCCACCCGCGTTCGGGGGCACGGTGCCGTCGTTGGGCGCTAGCACCGCCGAGTCGATGAGGGCATGTTGTCCCGCGGCAAGATCGGAGTCGACATAGAGGTAAACAGCCGAGTCGCGCCCGGCGAAGGTGGTCTCGTATCGGCACCACGGTCCCTCGCTAGGCCCGTCCGAGACAGGCTTCAACCTGCGAATCGTCGCAAACGTGTTGCCATCCAAAGCGTACATGGTCAAGACGTCGCACTCGGATCCTTCGGGGATGGCGGCCCAAGCCGTCATGCGATGTTCAGCGTCGTTGGGTGCCGCTGCCCCCTTGGCCAACAAGAACATACCGGCCTCCAGCACGCCGCAGCGCAGGCCCGTGCGGCAAATGCCGCCCGTCTCGGCCTTGACCGCGCGCTCTGCGCCGCTGTCGAAGCCAAGCCAACCCAGTTGAGGGATGCCCCCCGGGGGCACCGTGGACATCTCGAAGTCACCGTCTGCGAGCAGGTTGCCTGGGGGGCCGCCGAACGGATTTTCCCACAAAATCACGCGCTTTTTCGCAGGGTGAGGGGCGACGTCGGGGGGCGTCGTGTCGGGCGGCGGAGGGGCCTCGGTTGCTGTCGAAGTGGCCTGAGGGACGGCCGACAGGCTCTCGTCCACGCCACAGCCCATGAGGCCCAAAAGGCCCATGGTGACCCCGCACAGCCCAGCGCTCGAAGCTCTCATTTGAGGTTCTCCCGCACCCACGACAGGGCCGCTTCGTGGATCGAGTCGACGCCGACCATCAGATCGGACTGACGTTGTTGCACAACGACGTCGGGCGCCACGCCGGTGCCAATCAGGGCCTCACCGCTGGCCGCGATGGTGTCCCCCGAGGCGATTTGGAAGCCCATCCCGTTGTAAAATTCGAAGTTGATGAACGTGGAGAACGCGCCCGCCGTGGCGTGCGGGCCAAAGATGCGCACGTTCGGCGCGCCCTTCATCGCAAAGGGCATATAGTCGCTGGCCGAGACGTCCCGATGAATCAAAAGGGCGACGGGAAGGGCAGGATCGTAGCCCGCGTCTCCCGCGTCGTAGCCCAGGCTCTTCGACCACTTGGTGAAGATCTTCTGGCCCTCTTCGAGGGTCTCGGGGCCGTCATCCCCGCCAATCTGGATGGGCATCCGCACGACCGCCACCGTCTCCGGAGGCCGGACGAGCTTGGTCACGTTCTCGGCCGCATCGAGCGTCCCTCCGTTGCCCGCGCGGTGGTCCAAGATCACGCCGCGGGCGTTCTTCTTCCAGTCGTCGTTGGCTGCGGAGATATTGCCATTGACCCAGCCGTTCGGGTCGCCACCGCCGTAGAGCGTGTCCCAGACCATGCCAAAGATGGCCTCTTCGGGCTGGGTATTGGCGATCGCGCCGCGAAACATGCTCCAATACACGTAGTGGTTCGTGGGGTCGGGCGGACCTTCCATGGCAAGGTGGTAAGAAGGCCGGTTGTCACAGGCCATGTCGTAGTCGCCGCCCACGTTCGTCAGGCTCGACGTCGCGATGGTCTCAGGCACCTTCGCGCAGGTGCCGGCCGCCCCGTCGCAGCGCAGCACGGTCACGGTTTTCGCGAAGCGAGCGATCAGCGCTCCGCCGGCCCACCAAGGCCCCCCGAGGTCTTCGGCGTATTCGGCATAGACGTGGTCGTCGGTGGCTGAGCTAAAGCCCCAGTCCACGTCGATCAAGGTCTTTACCCAATCGAAGGGGTGCAGTCCGTCGATGGCGAGCAGCCTGTCGCCCGGGTGCAGGCCGAGGGTGTCCGCCGTCCCCACGTGGGAGACCAACAGGTCTTGATAGCGCGCGTCCTTGGGCCACGCTCCTTGGCTCAGGTCGGCGTCGCCCTCGATGAAACATACGTTGAGCCGCCGCGCGTAGGAGGGCGTGACGATGGGCGCCCAGGCTGCTGTGTGGGAGTCGTGCAGGGTGCGAATGGAGAGACCGATGCGGTTCCAAAAGCCCCACGCGGAGGTGGCCGTGCGCGCCTCGTCCAGCACGGCGAGGGCCTCGGGCAGGTGCGTTTGCCGTGTGGCCCGGCCACCGAAAAACAGGCGCAAGCGCGACGAAAACGCGTCGATGATGGCGTCTTTCTGGCTGCCCACGGGCAAGGTGGGGACGCCGAGGCTGCCGTTTGCGCACAGGCCGTACATGCAAATGCCGCCTTCGCCGCACACCGGATCGTGCGCACCTTCACACGCTTTGTCCGAGACATGGTCGCCCTCGGCGACGAGCTCGAAGGCGTCCACGTCGGTCGTGCTCAGCGCGCCGAAGTTGCTCACCACGAGGTGCACGGCGCGGGCCGGATCCGCGTGGATCGACAGGGTGTTGGAGGCAAGCTCCACCCAACCGTCGCTCGTGGCGCGGCCGGTCGGAAACAGCCGCGCGCTCGCGCTTCGCAGGCCCGACTCCGCCGAATAGTCCACGGACAGGCGCGCTTGCAACACGCCATGCCGCAGCCAAATGCGCGCCGCATAGGCGCCCTCCCCCTCGGGCGGCCGCACGCGCCAGCGCTCTTCGCACTGGGTCGCGGTCGACAACGTCAGGTAGCTCGAGCCCTCCAGCGCGTCGTCCGCCTCGTGCAGCGAAAACGGCGCCTTTGCGCAGCGTTTTGCGACATAGGTGGGCACCGTGCGCGGGGGCGCTTCGGCAAAGGACCAGAGCAGCGCCGTGTTGGACTCGGCCACCAGCCGACCCGCTTCGTCGAACTGACCCGCGTGCGCCGTGGTCGAGCAGGCCGCCGCCAAGGCCACGGCAAGAAGGGTCGCGCGGGGCCTCACGGCCGCCACTTCTCCACCGCGCGTCGGGCCGCGTTCGGCGGCGGATCGTGGGGCCCTTTCAGCTTCGAAAGCTCCACGCGGAAGGCCTGCAAGGCGGCCTGCGCCTCTGCGGTGGGCGGGCCCGCGGGCGCAGGATCGGCCCATTTGGCGCCGTTTGGCGCGGCCTTCATCACCGCGTCATCCACCAGGATGACCCCCTCCGTGCGGTTGCGAATGTACAAAAACGGCTTGAAAAAGCGCTCATCGGTCACCACGTTGAAGTTGCACCAGCCGTCGTCGCCGGGGGTCGGGCTGGTTGCCGGCACGTCCACGTCCGGATCGTTGCCGCCGAACAGCGCGGCGATCTGGACTTCGATGTTGTCGCACGACCGCGTGTCGGGCTTGACCCACAGGGAGGCGAACAGGGGCCGGCCCTTGGCCGCGACGGCGAGACCCGCGAGGGCCTTGTTCTTCGCGAGGGAAGCGCATTGAACGCCGCTCCGACAACTGGGCCCCACGACGATGCCGTCAAAGCTGTAGGAGAGCGGCAGTCCCTTCAACCACCCATATTGATCCGAGAAGGGGCTCGCCCACTCGAAGTCTCCGTCCCAAAGCAGGTTGTCCACATCTGCCACGTTGCCAAAGGGGTTCCGTTGCAAGATGGTGCGTTTGACCGTCAGCGGACCGCCGCCGCTCCCACCCGAGCCGCTCGACGACGTGGACGACGTCCCCGCGTCTTCCTCGCCCGCGGACCCGCCAACGGGGTTGAGGGTCTCGTCCGACGAGCAGCCCAACAAGCCGCCCGCGAGCGCAGAGCACGTGACCAGACCTGTGACCAGAACCGATAGAGCCAAGGGTCTCACGGCGCGAGCTCCTGCCGCACCCAGGCGAGGGCGGCCTCGTAGACCGAGTCTTTGCCGATCAGCAGATCGGACTGTTTGGGCAGCACCACCTCGTCAGGCGCGATGCCCGTCCCGTTCAACGTGCGGCCGTCGGAGGCCACGGTGTCGCCCGTCGCGATGACGTAATTCAGGCCGAGCCAGTAGCCGAACGAATAGCGCGTGGAGAAGGCCCCGTTCGTCTCGAAGGGGCCGAAAATCCGCGTATGCTGCGCGCCCTTCATGCCAAAGGGCAACCAGTCACTGGCGGAGACGTCTTCGGTAATCAAGAGGGCCACAGGCACGCTCGTCGTCGGGTTGTTGCTGCCGATGTACTCGGTGTCGCCTTCGGAGAGCCCCTCGTCGAACAGTAGAAGGCCCTCCGCCAACGTGGGTTGTTCGTCCAGATCGCGCCGCCGGTCGATGTAACGGTCCGAGGCAAAGCGCTTCACCGTAAAGTCCCAAAGGGGCTTCGCGCCGTAGGTCGTCCCGCCGAAGCCCGTGCGATGATCGAGGATGATGCCCCGGGCCCCGGCCGACTTCCAGGTGTTGACCGCCGCGTTGAGCGCGGAGCCGATCCCGTCCGAGCCGTTCGTCGTGTAGAGCGACTCCCACTCCAACCCGTAGATCTTCTCGACGTCGTCCGAGTCATTCACGATTCCTGAGATGGCCACCGTGTCGCTCTCCGCGTGGTCCGCCGGGGAGGTGGGGAGGTGGCGCAGTGGACGGTTGTCGCACGTGACGCGGTCAATCGGGCTCCCTTCGGCTTCCAAGGGCAGGTCGGCGATGGAGATGGTCTCGAGCGCGCCGCAGGTCTGGGTGGCAGGATCGCAACGGATCACCTGGATTTGGTGGGCGAAGCGCGAGATCAGCCGGCCGAGCGAGCTGGCTAGCTCGGCGTATGTGTTGTGGTTGGAGATGGGCGCCAACGGCCAATACACGTCGATGAGCGAGCGGGCCCAGGCGATCGGGTGTTGTCCGTCGACGTTGACCAGGCGATCTCCGGGGGCAAGACCCAGGTTGTGATCGGCGCCCCGATGGGAGACCAACACATCGAGGTACAGCGGGTCCGCTGGGGCCGCGCCGTGGGTTAGATCGGCGTCGCCCTCCAGAAAGCAAATGGACAGCGGTCGCGGGTTGAACAATACAAAGTCCGAGACACCGCTCGTCGTGGTGTGCCCGTCGTGCAGACGGCGAATACCGAGGAGGAAGCCGTTCCAGTACGACCAGGGGTCGCCCGCCGAGAGCATCGTGTCGAAGGAGGCCCGCGCCGCGGGCAGATCTTGCGTCCGCTCCAGGTAGGGTCCGAATAGGTACTCGGCTCGGTTGCGGAGGTAGGTCGCCACCTGGTCGCGATCTTGCGGGATGGGCGGGACCCAGCCATTGACGTTTTGGCATACGGAGTAGGTGCACACCTGACCGACGCCGCAGGTTGCCTGGTCCACCGCACCACCGCACGACGCCCTCAGCTCACCGCTCTGCCAGGGGCCGCCGTCGCGCACGATTTCCACCGCGTCCACCAGGCCGCCCGAGGCCGCAAACCCGCCGATATCCACCTTGACGACACGCGTTCCGTCGACCCGAATCCCCTCGTTCGCCACCTCGACCCAGCCATCGCTCGTCATCCGACCCGTCGGGTAGAAAACGCCGACCTCGTCGGCGCCGAGGTCGGAATAGTGGAGCACCACGCTACCCACGACGGAGCCATCGCGGATCCACATGCTCACACGGTAGGTGGCGGGCTCGCGGGGGAGGCTTACCGAAAAGCCAAACTGGCCGAACTGAGCGAGCGAAACGACCTTCTTACCCGACAGCGCGTTTGCGTCCTCGACGGTGGTAATCCCGTTGTCGGTGGCGAACGCGTCGTCCTCGAAATCTTGCCGCGCCGCGGCGTCGGCGTCGAACACGAACGTGCCGTCCTCCGCGAACCACGCGGCTTGGGCCGTTTGAGGGGCGAAAAGCCCTGCCAGCAGGGCGAGAACCGCGAGCCGACGTCGACGAGTCATCGGCCTCGTACTTAGCCCGAAACCACCCCGGCGAAAGCCCAAAGATGGCTATTTTCGCGCCGTGCTGAGGGCTTGCGGCACGTTCACGGTAATTTTCGGCTTACGCCCCACCGAACGCCAGCCGGCTCGCCGCCGTGGAGCGCACGGTGTCGCCAAACTGCAGGACCTCCGTGAGGCGCTCGGGCGCGAGGGGACCCTGCCGAATCCCCTCCGCGGCGAGGCTGAGCTCGTGCCAGTCTTTGGCCCCACAAAGCACCACGTCCACCGCCGGGTGCGCCGCCGCAAAGCGATAACACTCGGGCGCGCTCATCGGGCCGAGCCCCTTGGTAGGCTTGAGCAGCCCTCCCCAGCGTGTCGCCGTATAGGCCACTACGGCGGCCTTCTTCGCGGGCCCTTCGCCGAGCGTGGCGAAGATCTCCCGCTCGGCGCCGCGGTGGGCGGCGTTGTAACGGATCATCAGCACATCGAGACCCAGCTCGTCGACCAGGGCGCGTGCCATGGTGCGATCGTGGCAAGATATGGCAAGGGACCGCACCTTGCCTTCCTCTTTCAGCTTACGCATGGCCGACCAGGTCTTACCCGTCACGTACCAGTGGGCCTGCACCCAAAACAAATGGAAGACGTCGATGACCTCGACGCCGAGGAGCTTGGCCGTCTTCGCGAAGGCCCCTTCGACCCCGAAGCCCGTGGGAAGGTTGGCTCCGGCTCCGATCACCAGATCGTCGCGTTTGCCCTTCTTGATGAGCCTTTGGACGCCCCCCAAAAGCCCCTTGGTGCTGGGAATGGTGAAGAAATAGTTGAGCCCGAGCTCTTCGTAGCCGCGCTCCGTCGCGTCAGCGTCGAGACCGTAGGACCCTGCCATGCCGAGGGGAGAAACGGTGAGACCCGTGTTGCCGAGGGGGCGCCTTGGAAGCCATGAACTCACGATAACCTGCTTCTTTCGAGCGTTTCGCGCTGCAGACCGCGTGGCTAGAATGAACAACAGACGGTCAGGGCGTTGCCGGCGGACACGGTGCCCTTGAGGTCGCCCCCCACCGGGTCGCAGTGGCCTCCCGAGGGGCCCGTCTGTACATACTTGTACGACTTGAAGCTGAAGGCGCCGACGTGGCACATCCCGTCGTGATCGAACGCGTTGACCTCGTTTGCGCAGGCCATGTCGCCGAACATCGTGGTGACGCCGGAGCAGTCGACCTTGACAGGCGCGTCGCACGTGCACTCCGAGCACGAACGGCCATCCTGGATACTGTCGTAGAGCGCCGTCGGAAAGGCGTACATTCCTGCGGGGCAGTCTTCCGTTCCAGACTTGTAAACGCACAGCCCCGGCGAAAGGGGGGCCGCCGGCTTCGGCGCACAAACCTGCCCTGAATCGCAGCCCTTGCCGAGCGGAGCGCCCTCGCAAATGAGCCCTCCGAACTGCCAATGGGCCGGCGGAATATTGGGGTCCGCTTGGGGTGTGCACGACCCGCCGCTCGGCGAGGGAGGCGCCGCGATGATGCCACCCGCGACGATGGTAGAGTTGACGAGGCCCGCACAAACACCGTCTCCCGCGTTGTTGACGACGATGATGGGGGCCAGACACGCGGCGTCCGTGTGGATGGTCACGGGTGGCAAGGTGCACGTGCTGCCCTGCGGGGTCTCACACGAGCAAGCGCAGGAGGCCGGATCCTCGATCAAGTCGCCGCCACCCGGCGTGCTGCTGCTCGGCCAGATGGGGTCGCACTCGGGCACCATCAGCGGATCACCGTAATAAAATGCGACGGGCCCGGACCAGCCGGGGGGCGCCACCTCGGTGCAAAGGAAGGCGTCGCAAGCCGGATCTTCGCAGTCGGTCAGGGTGTTGCCGTCGTCGTCGATGCCATTGGAGCAATCCTCCACGGCCGGGCCCAGGCCACCTTCACCGCCCGCGCCAGCCGTTCCTGAGCTGGTGGCCGAGCCACCACCCGTCGCCGCCGTCGTCGCCGCCGTCGCCGTGGCGTCGCTCGTCGTGGTGCCCGCCGCGCCGCCGCTCCCCGACGCGTCAGCCACGCTGAATTGGTCACCACAGCCGAGCAAGAGCGAGGTGACAAGCAAGGACGCAGCCCCGACGTACAGTCCTCGAGACCTCGCGCGCACAAGCAGCGATCGAGGCGAAGAACGGCGGATAACGTGCATAGACGCTCCTTCAGATGCCTTGTGGAATGTACTTCTTGTCGCCGGGCTTGGGCTTCGACGTACTGCCGGGCTTGGTCGACGCGGGCTTCGGAGCCGTTTTGGCAGGCGTGCTCGACTTCGTCGAGCCGCCCGCAGGGGACGAAGGTGCCGCGGGGCGAGGGGTCGCGGCGGGCGCCGGATTGGCCGCAACGGGCTCGGGCGGTGGCGGTTCGGGCGCCGTCGCCGAGGGCTCGGCGGCGGGCGCGCTGAGAGCTGCCGCGGGCGGCTCTGGCGCCACAGGAGGTGCTGTGACCGCGGCGGGAGGAGGCTCGGGGGCTTTGGTCACTTCGGTGGCCTGGGGCGCGACGGCGGCCGGCGCGGCGGGCTCCTCGGAGCCCCCGCTCAAAACCACGCCCAGGCCAATCAACGCCACGGCGACGAAGGCCAGCGCGACAGCCAATCGGGTGCGGTTGGGGCCTTCGCGCGGGGCCTCGGGCTCAGCGCTCGGTGTGGAAAAGGCCGTCGCCGACGGCGCGACGAGGGCCAGTGCGGGCGCCAAAGGCCTTTGCTCGATAGGCAGAGGGGCCTTGTCCGCGGGCTCCTCGCTTGTCTCTGCGACGGGCGCCGCCGTGGCCGCAACGGCAATCGGCGCCTCGGCCTCTGGCGCGTCGGCGCCTTTGTCCGGGGTCGCAGGGGCCTTGTCCGCGGCAGCCACGGCGGACGCTTCTTTGGCCGCCACGATGGGCCGCTCTTCGGACACCACGGGAACTGGCACGCTCCCCACATCGGGCGTCGAAGTGGCCTTTTCGTCTTCAGCGACTTTGGCAACTTCTTTGTCGTCTTCAGAAGTCTTCGCCTCTTCGGCGACGTCATCTTTGGGGGCCGCGGGCGCGGCGGCCTTGGGCTCCTCGCTCCAGTCTTCGTCGGAGGGCAGATCCACTTCGACTTCGCTGCTCGGCGCGTCGAGCGAGCTGGCTGGCTTCGAGACAACGCCGCTCTGCTCGGGGTCGTCTTTCGTTGTCTTGACGTCGGCCTTGATTGGCAGTTTGGCGGGGGGCGGCGTCGACGGCTGAGGGCGCTTGATCAGCGGGGGAGGTGGCTTGGAGGGGGCAGCGGCCTTGAGCGTCGCGGCGTCGAACGACGGAAACTCGATGTCATCGATCGAGAGCTCCTGCGTAATGATGCGTTCGCGGGCCTCGCGCGCTTCGCCCGGCGCGGGCGTTTGGGGCTCCGCGGCCTTGCCCAGCTCGGGCTTTTTTGGTTGGGCCTTGGCCGCGAGGTCGGGCTTTTTGAGCTCGAATTTCTGTGAGATATCCGGCTTTTTCAGCTCCACACGGGCCGACGGCTTGGGCGTGGAGACGGGGGCCTTTTCTGCCGGTTTGCCCAGCAAGAGCTCGACGAAACTAGCCACCTCGGCGGGGCTGGCCAGGGGCTCGCCCGCGTCCACGAGGGCTGTGCGGAGCTCATCGATGGATGCATAGCGATCTTCGGGCTTGTTCTTCAGAGCACGCTCGAGCACGTCGGCGACGGCTTTGGAAACACCGTCCTTGCCGATGCGCCCGGCGTCGGCGCGCTTGACCTCGCCGAGCACGCGTCGTTTGACCTCGGCCAGGTTGAGCGAGCCAAAGAGGGGTCGATTGAGGCACAGCTCCCACGCCAAAGCGGCCAACGAGAAAACGTCGCTTCTCGCCGTGAGCGGCTCGTCGCGAAAGTGCTCCGGAGCTTGAAATGCCGCACGTCGCGGCATGCCCACAAAGGGCGAGAGGGTCCCGGCGCGGGCGGCCGTGAACAACCCGAGCAGGCACGTCTCGCCCCCCGGGCGAACCGCGATCTCGTCCGGCGTGACACCGCCAAATGCCAAGTTTTCCCCGGCATTTTCGGCCTCCTTGTGGGCAAAGCTCAGGGCCGAGCACAGCTCGGTGATGATGCGCAGCACGACCGGCATCGGCATGTCGCGCCGCCCGCTGAAGGTCTTCTTTTGCAGCGTGGTCAGCGACTCACCGTCGCCTTCGTAGACCAAGCCCACGCGATCCCCCGCTTCGACCACGTCGAGCAACGTGGCCACCGCCGCGTGCTCACGCCCCTTGGCGAGGCGCGCGGCCTGCAAAAGGGCCTCACTGTCGGCCTCGCTGAGCGGGGATTTGCGGGAAAAAACCCGCACCAAGACGTCTTCGTTTTCACTTCGTCCGCGAAACAAGCCGCCTACCGGGCCTTGCCCGATCTCGGTCACAAGCTCGTAGCGTCCGAGGGTCTTCGTGCTCATCGCGTCTACAACATCCAAAGCGGCCCGGTTTGCCAAGCGTTTTCGCGACTATCGTCGCGGGGCGGGCGGGGAAGCGGCCGGCCCGACGTGGGCTTGTGTTACGCTCGCGGCCATGCGTGTTGATGGCGTCCGCGTTTTTGCCCTGTTTCTGCCGCTCATCGCCGCCGCGTGTGGGGGCACCGACGATGAGGGCAGCGGCGGCGCGGGCTCGTCGACGACGACGACCACCGACGCCAGCGCGACGAGCAGCGATGCCTCCACGTCGACGGTGGCCACCAGCTCGGCGACCACCAGCAGCGGAAGTGGTCAGTGTGGCGACGACGTCGCGGCGCCCGATGAGATCTTGCCGGACACCAAGGACCCCGAGGCCGGAGACTTCACGCTGGACGAGGCCCTCGTCGAGCTGCCCGAGGGACCGGGCCCCTTGCGGGCCATCATCGACACCGAAATGGGCGAGATCACCTGCGAGCTTTACGACAGCGAGGCGCCCACTGCGGTCGCGAATTTCGTGGGCCTCGCGCGCGGCAGGCGACCCTGGAAAGACCCAGTTACGAAAGAGTGGGTCAAGCGAAAGTTCTACGACGGCCTGACGTTTCACCGCATCATCGACGACTTCATGTCGCAAGGGGGTGATCCGTTGGGCACGGGCTTCGGCGGTCCCGGATACAAGTTCGACGACGAAATCGTGGGCCTGTCCCACGTGCCGGGGGTGCTCTCGTACGCCAATTCGGGCCCCAACACGAATGGCAGCCAGTTCTTCATCACCGAGACGGCGCAAACGCATTTGGACGCCGATTTCACGATCATAGGGCAGTGTGGTCCGCTGGAGGTGATTGCCGCTCTTTGCGCGGTCCCGACCGATGCGAAAGACAAGCCCATCGATCCTGTGCACACGTTATCGGTCAAAGTCACACGCTGCGCGCCGTAGCTCCGCGCGCCCAAATGGGCGGCCTGCGGGGCGCTCCCGTCAAACTGGCAGTTACGGGCTCGGTCGACCCGCCTCACCGAAGCGCGCTATGCTCCCGCGCCCATGGTTCCCCGGCCCTTCGAGGTGCGTCTCGGTCTGGCTCGCGAGGCGAGCGCAAGGCTCATGGAGGCCCTCGGAACGATCATCGTCGGACAACGCGAGGTCATCGAGCAAACGCTGTGGGGCCTCTTTGCCGGGGGGCACGTGCTCTTCGAGGGGGCGCCCGGCCTTGGCAAGACGCTCCTTGTGCGCACCCTGGCGAGCTGCTTGGAGCTTGCGTTCTCGCGCGTGCAATTTACGCCCGACCTGATGCCGAGCGACGTCCTCGGCACCAACGTGCTGGTCACCGCCGACGACGGAACACGCCGCTTTTCCCTGCACAAAGGCCCCATTTTTGGCCAGGTCATCCTGGCCGACGAGATCAACCGCGCGACGCCCAAGACCCAGAGCGCCCTGCTCGAGGCGATGCAAGAGCACGCGTGCACCATCTCCGGCACGCGCCACGCCCTCGACGAGCCGTTCTTCGTCCTCGCCACCGAGAACCCGATCGAGATGGAGGGCACCTACCCGCTGCCCGAGGCCCAGCTCGACCGCTTCCTGCTGCACGTCACGGCTCGCAGCGCGGGCCCGGCGGAGCTGGAGGCGATCCTCGACCGCACGACCGGCGGCAGCACGGCGGCCGCCACCCCGGTGCTGGACGCGGCGCGCGTGCTCGAGATGCAGGCGCTCGCCCGGCAGGTGCCCCTGGGGGACCGCGCCCGGCGCTGGATCGCGCGCGTGGTGCTGGCCACGCGACCCGACCGCGAGGAGGCCGGCCCGCTCACCCGCCGCTACGTCCGCCTGGGGGCCAGCGCCCGCGGGGCGCAGGCCCTGGCGCTGGCTGGCAAGGTGCTGGCGCTGGCCGATGGGCGCGCCGCCGTGGCCCGCGACGACCTGCGGCGCATCGCCACCAGCGCGCTGCGCCACCGGCTGCTGCTGGGCTTCGAGGGGGAGACCGAGGGACTGACCCCGGACGCGATCGTGGAGGAGGCCCTGGGCCGGGCGGGGGACCTCTAGCCCGCGGGGGAGGGGGCCGCAACCCGCGTTCGACCCGTGGGTTGCAACCGGCAGCGGGCGCTCCTATCCTGGCGCCCCGCTGCGGG
>CAYLJT010000036.1:0-20769 GCA_964383995.1 uncultured Polyangiaceae bacterium | reverse complement strand
TGCTCCCCGCCACCAAGGTCGAAAAGACCCTTGGCAAGGCGGAGGTGCGCAAGGTGTTCCACATCACAAAGATGGGCGTCGTCGCCGGCTGCATGGTGACGAACGGTCTGGTGAGGCGCACCGCCGAGGCGCGGCTTGTCCGAGACAGCGTGGTGGTCTGGACAGGCAAGCTATCCGGCCTTCGCCGCTTCAAGGACGACGCCAAAGAGGTCCCCGAGGGGATGGAGTGCGGCATTTCCTTGGAGAACTACCAGGACATCAAGGAAAACGACGTGATCGAGTCGTTTGAGGTCGAAGAGATCAAGAGCAAGCTCTTCTAGGAATCGACGTCCTAGGTTGCCGGCGATCGATTCGAACGAAGCGATAGGCTAGCCTCGCGAGCCCATGTACGTCGGCGTCCTCCGCCTTACCCTTGAAATCCCGGGCGCGCGCTCGTTGAAGGACAAGCGCCGCGTGGTTTTGTCCTTCAAAGAGCGGGCTCAGGGTCGACTGCGGGTCAGCGCGGCCGAGGTCGCCGCCCTCGACGACCACCGGCGGGCCATCGTGGGGGTGGCCGTGGTCTCCAACAGCCCCGCCGTGTGCGACCAGGTGCTTTCGTCCGTGGCGGCCATGGCGAGCACGCTGCCCGACGCCGTGCTGGCCGACCGCGCTACCGAAATCATCCCCTTCGGCCGCGGCGGCGCGTCGATGCAAAACGGCCTCGACGACCTCCTCGACGATTCCCCCGACGACGCCGAAGACGACTATCCTTGAGCCCATGAAGTCCTCCGGTGTCAAACGTTCTGACCGGGTCGCCGCCGAGCTCCACGAAGAGCTGGCGATGGCCGTTGGCGCGCTCAACGACCCGCGGCTGCTCGGAGCGCGCGTCACGCGCGTGGCCCTCACCGACGACCTGCGTTTCGCCCGCGTGTACGTTCGCCTCGAAGCGGGCGACTCGCCGGCGAGCCGCTCGGCGCTGCTTCGGGGGCTTGGCTCCGCCGCGGGCAAACTGCGCGGCGAGGTCACCCGCGCGATCGGCCTGCGCTTCGCCCCCGAGCTGCGCTTTCACTACGACGAAGGCGTCGAAGCCGCCTCCCGCGTCGACGAGCTGCTGCGCGAGATCGAACAAGAGCGCGGCAAGGGCTCCGAATGAGCGGCCCTCCCGACGGGTCGCTGGTCTTTCGCTACGGCGTCGCGGCCTACCAACGAGGCGACTACTACGAGGCCCACGAGCACTGGGAGCTTCTGTGGCGCGACGAGCCCGACGGCCCCCGCCGCAGCTTCCTCCAGGGCCTCATTCAGGTGGCCGCCGCCCTGCACAAACTGTCGGTCATGAAAAGCCCCACGGGCGCCGTGCGCCTCTTTCAAAAGGCCCGCGAGCACCTGTGCCAAGCGCCCCACGGCATGGCAGGTGTCGACGTCAAGGCGGTCATCGCCGGCATCGATCGCGCCCTCGTCGCGCTCCCGCAACGGGAGATCGAGCGCACCGACATCGATCCTGCCTGGCTTCCTCCCCTCGGCCCCGCGCCCAACTGACCTCCCGTGGGAAGGTCAGGCGCGTTCCACGATCGTCCCCGCCTGACCTCGCAGCGCGGCCGTCACCGAGGCTGGATCGCACACGATGGCCCGCCTCCCGGGAGCGTCCGCGAAGCGCGCCACGGCGTCCATTTTCGGACCCATGCTGCCCGGGGCAAAATGCCCCTCGGCAAGGTAGCGTCTAACCTCGTCCGGCGTCACCCGACCCAGAGGCCGCTGGCTCGATTTGCCCCAGTCCAGGTAGGCGCAGGGCACGCCCGTCACGACGACCAGGAGGTCCGCCGACAACTGCTCTCCCAACAGGGCCGCCGCGCGATCTTTGTCGATCACCGCATCGACCCCCCGCAGCTTTTTGCCGTCTCGGACAACGGGAATGCCACCTCCCCCCGCGGCGATCACGACGGCGCCGGAGGCCACCAGGCTCGCGATGACCTCCACTTCGACGATCGCCACGGGCGCCGGCGAAGCCACCACGCGTCGGTACCCCCGCCCCGCATCCTCCACGACACACATGCCCTCGGCGCGCAGGGAAGCCGCCCGCTCGGCGCTGTAGAACGGCCCAATGGGCTTGGTCGGCTTGGCGAACGCCTCGTCGTGCTCGTCCACCACCACCTGGGTGAGCACCGACACCACCGGCCGGTGGATGTCGCGTTCCGCAAGCACGTTGTAAAGGGATTGATCGAGCACATAGCCGAGCTCGCCCTCTGATTCGGCCACACAAACCTCGAGGGGAATGGCGTAGGCCTCGCCCAGCGACTGCTCCACGCGGATCAACATATGACCCACCTGGGGACCATTGCCGTGCCCGACCACGAGCTCGACCTCGCGTTCCAAAAGGGGACCGAGGGCGTCGATCACCTCCCGCGCGAACGCGAACTGCCCTGCCATGGTGAGCTTGCCCGTACTGGAAGCAAACGCGTTTCCGCCAAGGACCACGATCGCGCGCATGGCGGCATCATGCCGTAGGCGCTCCTCGTCCGGAAGTGCTACGTTTGCGCGGTGGCGCGTCGAGCCAGCCCCCTTCCCACCGAGCCCCGCGTGTACTCGGACTCCGAAACCTGGATCGGTGGCGTCTTCGAGACCTCCGCTTCCCAATGGGGAGTCGTATGGATCTCCGAGGACGACATGATCCTCGGCTACCGGCTCTTCGACGAAGAGGACGACGACCCGGTGCGAGCGGTCCAGCAGAGCTTCGACTATACGACTCGCGCGCCCGTCGTGGGACCGGCGCGCGTGCCTTCCCACGTACGCGTGGCCCCGGGTCGCCATGCGCAGGTCCTCCAGCAGGCCCTGGCCGGTCGCTCGGCCGTACACGTGCGCCCGACGCCGGAAATCTCAGCTTTCGTCGGCAAGATGCTGGCCCCCTTGGCGTCCCCCGCCCGCGAACGGCGAAGCTACCTGCGCGGCGATCTGACCAAGCCCATGGTCTCCGACCTGATGGAAGCGGCCGCGCTCTTCCATCGAACTGCCCCTTGGTCGCTGGTCTCTGCCGAAGAGAACGTGCTCGGCATCTCCATACCCGAGCTCGACGTCTTCGATCTAGTGGTGACCTTCCCCGGTCCCCACGCGCCCCGCAAGGGGATGTTGCTCTTCCCTGACCTCGACGCCTTCGCCGACTTCGTGGGTCAGACCGACCGCCTCGATCAAGGCCAAAATCCCGAGCATTTCGCGCCGCAAATGGGCCTTTTGTTCGATCCGGTGGCGGACATCTCACCGGGCATCGTCGACGAGGTGGAGCAAAACCAGTGGCCCTTGGCGGACCCCGAAATCTACCCCGACTTTCATGTCGTGGACAGCAGCCTGTCGGCGCGGCCACCTACCCCGCGCGAGGCCCTGATCTTGAGCGCCGCATGCCGTCTTCTGTCGTCGGTCTCCACGGAAGATCGCGCGCGTGTCACCCTGGCGATGGACGCCTCGGCGCCCGCCGTTCAGCTCAGCCACACGGTCTCTGCCCTCGGGCGAACCTGCGTGGTTTTGCTCGACGCCCCCCACAAGGGAAGATAATACGCCGCCATGCACCTTGGCGTCGACCCGCACCCTCTGCTCGACGTGCGCGCGTTCATCACCGAGCTTCCCACCGCCCTCGGCGCGTGTCCGCCGTCCGCAGCGGTCGCGGCGCTGTTCGGCGCGACGGCCCCTGCCCCGCTCGAAAGCTCCGACGACGTGCGTTCGGCCATCCGCGATCTCTTGCGCCACGGCGGCTACAAGCCCACGGGCCGCGGCAAGCCGTCCAGCGAATACCTGATCCGCGCGGTCGCCGAAGGCGCCCTCGGCTCCATCAACCTGGCCGTCGACGCGTGCAACGCGGTGTCCCTGCATTCGGGTCTACCCATCAGCGTCGTCGATCTTGGCAAGACCAACCCACCGTTGCGCGTCGCTGTCGCAGACAAAGGGGTCAGCTACGTCTTCAATGCCTCGGGACAAACCATCGATGTGGGCGGCCTTTTGTGCCTCTTCGATGCCCTCGGGCCCACCGCCAATGCGGTCAAAGACGCGCAGCGCACGAAGACCGACGGTAGCACGACGCGCACCCTCTCGCTGCTCTGGGGCAGCCGCGCGCTGCCAGGTAGGGCCGAGCGCGCCATGGCCTGGTACCGCGACCTGCTCGAAGCTGCCGGCGCCCGCACCGAGCAGGTCGACGTGGGCGCTACTTCTTCGGCGTAGTCGCTGATTTCTCCGTGACCAAAAACGAGCGGGTCAGCTCGGCGAAGGGGCCCAAGATCGGCTGAGCGGTGTAGGTCACCGAGGTGAGCGACGTGGACTCGGTCAGGTTTGCCGAGTAACGGAGCAGGGTAACGCGGGCAAGGTAAGATCCGGGCCGCGCGTTCTTCAGGCGCAGGGGGCGGTTCTCGTCGAGGGAGAGCACCACGCCGTTCTCGATTCCAGGGCCACCTGCCGTCGCGTGGACGATGAACTTGCCTCTGCCCATTTCGGCGTTGGCCACGAAAAAGTCGATCAAGACGCCTTCGGGCGGGGAGGGGCCTTCGTCCGGGGGGACGAAGAGGATCATGGGAGAGCCATCGCTGTGGTTGCTCTTCGCCCTCTTGCCGATGAAAAACGAGGCCGAGGCGAAGGGCATCGCCTTGCCGACCGGACGAAACAGCTCCCCCGATGCGCGACGCGCGAGCACGGTGAGCACATGGGGCCCTTCGTCCAGGGTCGTGCCGACGTCGGCGAGGTGCAGGGGTTGGGTAGGATCGGTGACGCGCTTGCAACCTCCGCGGTCGAGCAGTACGCACAGGTGATCCCCGGCCTTGGGCGACCAGTCCTTGACGGTCAGTTTGACGTCGAGCGCGCCCGCCTTCGCGGTGGGCACAATCTGACCTTTTCGAGGCTGCGTCAGGGTGATGGTCGGCGGCTTGCGACCGTCGTCGGAGGCGGCCACCTGCACGAGCTCCACCGCGGGCAAGGTGGGAGGCGCGGCGGCCGCGGGCGGGGGGCTGGCCGCTGCCGAGCTGCCCTTGGAAGCCGGCTCGCCGGTCGCCTTGGCGTGGGAGGAAGGTTCCGGATCGGAAGGCAAGGTCTTCGCGGAGGAGGCCGCCGGGTCGGGCTTTTTTGCGTACGCTTCGGCGTCGTCGGTGGCGGACGTGGCGCCCTTGGACGGGGTCGGCGCGGCGCCCCCGCAGGCCCCGGCGAGCGCCCCGAGCGAGAGCAGAAGACCTAACCTGGAAACGCGAAACAGCGGCATGCGACGCATCGTGGTCACTTTACCAAAGGCCTCGGCACCCGCGCAACGGCTTTGGAAGGTGCGCTTTCTGGGGTAGGTCGGGCGAGCGGCTAGCGCGTCAACAAGATGGACAACGCCCCACCTACCGCCAACAGGCCCCCGCCTACCCTCCGCCACGACAACGCCTCTCCCAGGAAGATCCGGGCCAGGACGACGGTGAACACGGTCGACATTTGGTTGAGCACCGAGGCAATGGAAGGATCGGCCCATTTGAAGCCGCCGAGCCACAAAAGCAGCGAAACATAGGCCCCCAGCACCCCCGCGGGCACCATGGTCCGCCAGGCCTTGCTCGGTCGAAACGCCTCGAAGGCACCGCGCGCGCTCGGCGCCACGGCTATCCAGACGAGCTGCGCCAAAATACCCGCGACCAGCCGGATCAAGGTCACCTCCAAGAGGGCGCTGCGATCGAGGACGGGCTTGACCACGATGACCCCGACGCCCATCGACACGATGCCGGTCATGCCGAGCAGGACGCCGACGGTGCGCCCTTCCTTGGGCAGACCCCGGGTTGCCCCAGTGCGCTCGATGCCCGCAAGGTAGACCCCGACCACCACCGCCACCGCGCCCACCAGGAAAGCGGCGTGCAGGTGCTCGTTCAGGAACAGCACGCTGAGGACCACCATGACGGGCGCGTACACGGTATCGACGATGGCCAGCAGGGCGGGACCGAGGCGCCGCAGCGCCATGAAAATCAGGGTATCCGCCAGGCCCATGCCGAGCACGCCGCTCGCGACGAGGCGCAGCCAGTCCTCAGGCGATCGCGTCCAGACGACGCCTTGCCCCACGACCGCCATCGTCACCACCAAGAGCAGGGCCCCGACCACGTTCTTGAAGAGGTTGAGCCCGATGGGCGAAACGGCCTCGGAGCGCCGGAACAGGATGATGCTCACGGACCACACGAACGCGGCGCCAAGCGCGAGGACTTCACCTAACATGAAGGCCCCCGCCGTAGCACGGAGGAGGGCGGCTGAGGAGACTTGCTTCCATCGACAAACTGGCGGACTCTCACGGCCCTCGCGGGCGTTGAGGCTCGCGCTATCCCACTTTTCCCAGCTCGGGAGCTACGGTCATGTCTTCCAAACGCCCGCATCAACGCGTGCTTCGCAGCGCATTCGGCCTCGGTTTGTTGCTCCTCGCGGCCTGCGGATCGCGCGCCGAGTACCCCACCGCCGAAGGGGGCCTGGCCCTCGATCGCGTCGTCCTCTACCGCAACGGCGTCGGGTATTTCGAGCGACACGGCGAAGTCGACGGTGACGTCCTTCGCATCAAGGTTCGAAAAGACCAGGTCAACGACCTCTTGAAGAGCCTCACTGTGGTGGAGCGCGACGGTGGCAAGGCGGTCAGCATTTCCATGCCCCTCGACCCCCAAACCTGGGCCAACGCGGCCCTCGCGACGCTGGCACCTGGCCGGGGCAGTCTGGCCGAGGTGCTCGACGCCCTGCGCGGCACCGAGGTGACGGTCAGGTCGAGCGACGGCACGTCGTCCCGAGGCCGCATCGTCATGGTCGAGCGCATGGACGCGGCGCCGACCCCCGGCGATCGAGGCATGGAAACGCCGCCTTTCGTCGAGTTCAAGCTGACGCTGCTGGCGGGGAGCGAGCTGAACGTGGTGCTCTTGTCCAAGATCCAGACCTTGACACTGGAAGACGGGGCCCTTGCCATGCAACTGCAACGCAGCCTCGACGCCTCCGCGGGGGAGGGCATGTTTCAGCAGGTCGACGTCGAAATTCGCCTCGTAGGCAAGGCCAAGAACGACCTTGCCGTGAGCTACGTGGTGCCCGCTCCCATGTGGAAGCCAACCTACCGCATCGTCCTGCCCAAGGATGGCAAGGGTAAGGCCTTGCTCCAGGGCTGGGCCGTGGTGGACAACACGAGCGGCGAAGACTGGAGGGGCATCAACCTGGGTCTTACCTCCGGCGCGCCCATCGCCTTTCGCTACGATCTGCACACACCGCGCACCGTCGATCGTCCCGATCTGACCGAGGCGGGCGTACGTCGGCAGGCACGGGCGGTGATGGGAGAGGCCACCTACGACAGCCTCGACGAGGGCGAGGCGACGGTGGAGCGGGACAACGACGACGAGTACGGACGCGCCGAAAAGAAGGCCGAAGAAGGCGGCGAACGCTTCCGTGCGCCGATGGCCGCCCCCGCACCCATGGGCGGCGCCGGCCGCGGTCCCATGGGCAGCGCGAGCCTGGGCAAAGACAAAGCGGACGGCAATCGACGAAACAACTACGCCCCCGAGGCGCCGCCACCTCCACCGGCGCAGGCGGTCTCCTTCGACTCGCTCCAACGCAGCACGCTGGCCCAGGCGCGGGCGGCCACGGTGAGCGGGCTGCAACGTTTCGATATTCAAGATCCGGTCACCGTCCCCGACGGCACGTCGACCATGGTCGCCATCATCAACCAGGCCGTGGACGGCGAGGAGACCTTCCTCTTCCGACCGGGCGGCGGAGGCGTCGGCTACGAGGCCAACCCTTACCGCGTCATCCGCTTCAAGAACAGCACGCCCTTCGTCCTGGAGCCGGGCCCCATCGCCATCTTCGCCGAGGGTAGCTTTGTGGGAGAGGGCCTCTCCGAGGCGGTAGGAACCGGCACCAGCGCCACCATCCCGTTCGCCGTCGAGACCGACATGATGGTCACCCAGTCCACCAAGTACGACGGCACGGAGATGCGCCTCGTGCGCCTCGTGCGCGGCGTGCTGGAGGTCGAGCGCTTCAACCGCACGACGACCACCTGGACGGTCAAGAGCGCCACCCGCAAAGACGGCTTTACCCTGCTCGTGCGGCACGGTCGCGCCGGGTACGGCTACAGCCTCAAAGTTCGGCCTCAAGGCACGGAAGATCTGGCCGACGCCTACCTTATCCCCATCCGCGTCGCCGCCGGCAGCTGCGAGGGCACGATCGAGGTGGTCGAGCAGACGCCCTCACGCACCTCCCTCAGCATTTGGGATGGTCCCGCGGTCAAGCTCCTCGAGTCCATCGTGGCCATGAGCGACGTGACCCCGGAGGTCAAGCAACGCCTCCTGCCCATCGTCAAGCTCCGTCAAGATCTGGCGCGCATCGACGAGCAAATCGAGGGTCTGACCCTGCAGCGCAGCGAGCTCGATCAGCGCGCGAACGAGACCCGTCAGAACCTGGAATCGCTCAAGAAAGATCCGCAGGCCGGCGCCCTGCGCGCGCGGCTCGGCGCGCGTCTCGAACAGTTCACCCAGGACGGTGACAAGCTCGGCCGGCAGCTCGTCGAGCTGCAAAGCAAGCGCATGGAATCGAAGATTGCGCTGCAAGACGCCATTCAAGAGCTCGACATCTCCACCGAGCCCCCGAAGCCCGTGACGCCGCCGACGACGCCCCCCAAGAAGCCTTGAGCGAGTCGCCGCGCCCCCCTTCCACCGTCAAGAAGAGCCGCGGCCTTCGCTGGCTCCTATGGGCGCCCGTTTGTCTGTTGGCGGCCGTCGTGGCGGCCTTCTTCGTCAACCAGGCGCTCGCCTCGGGCCACGTGGCGCGGGGTGTGGTGATGGGAGGAATCCGCCTGGGGGGCCTCACCCGCGGCGAGGCGGCGAACCTCGTTTTGGCTCGAAAAAACGAGCTCGCGAGCACGGTCTTCGTGCTCACCGCCGAGCAGACGAACCTGGAAGTCACGCCGGAAGCCGTGGGCTTCACGCTCGACGTCGACGCCAGCGTCGCCTCGGCCCTCTCCGTGGGGAGAGACCAGGGGCTCGTCGATGCATTTCAGACCTTCATCGCCGGGCTCGGTCACGATCTACCCATCCCCCTCTCCGGTCAGGTCGACGAGTCCAAAATCCAGGCCCTGGCCGACGATTGGGAGAAGCAGGCCATCGCCGATGGTCCGTTCGAGGGTTGTGTCAAGGTGGAAGGGGGTCAGGTCGGGCCCGACTACCCGCGCCCCGGCAGGGGCCTCGACCGCGCCGCGCTGCGCGACATCGTGCTCGGCGCGGCCCTCGCCTGGCCGCGCGCGCCGACGCCCCTACCCATCGTCACGACAGCCCCAAAGAGGCCCAAAGAGGCCGTCGATCGCGCCGTGGCAAGAGCCCGCGCGCTCACCTCCCGCCCCTTGACCTTGACCTTGCCTCCACCCGACGCTCCCCCCGCGCCGCTCCCCACCAAAACCAAGAAGAGCAAGAAGAAGGTGGTGGCGGTGCGCCTGACTGTCTCGGACGACGGCGCTCGCCTGGTCCCCCTACCCGAAGATCCCGAGGCCCCCGAGGGGCAGCCTGCGCCCGCCTCCGTCACCTGGTCCGTCGACGATCTGGTGCTCGCCCTGCGCAGCGATCCGACCCCCACCGACGACGGCAGCCCCAGCGTGACGTGGGACCGAGACGCCCTGATGCGAAACCTGGTGGGCATCGCACCGTTCGTCGAGCACCCGCCGAAGAGGGCAGGCTTTCTGCTCGAAGACGACAAGATCACCGTCATCCCAAGCTCGGACGGCAATCGCCTCGATCCCGCCGCCGTCGAAGCGGCCCTCATCGAAGCCTCCAAGGCGCCGAGCGCCACCGCCATGCTACCCCTCGTGGAGGGTGAGCTCCCCGGGTTCTCGACCGAAGACGCCGAGCGCCTCGGCCTGCGCAAGCGCGTCTCGACCTACACGACCTACCATCGTTGCTGCGAGGCGCGCGTCAAGAACATCCACCGCATCGCCGACCTCCTCGATGGCATGTTGGTGGCTCCTTCGGCCACCTTTTCGGTCAACAACGTGGTCGGCCCCCGCACCTCGCAAGGGGGCTTCTTCCCTGCCCCCACCATCGAAGAGGGCGAGATGGTCAACACCGTGGGCGGCGGGGTCAGTCAGTTCGCCACGACCATGTTCAACGCCATCTTTTGGGGCGGCTACGACGTGGTCGAGCGCCAGCCCCATTCGTACTGGTTCTCGCGCTATCCCATGGGTCGCGACGCCACCCTGTCCTACCCCAAGCCCGACCTTGCCTTCCGCAACGACACCACCTCCGCCGTGTTGATCGACACCTCGTACACCGAGACGAGCGTCACCGTGACGTTCTACGGCGACGACGGCGGTCGCAAGGTGGAAGGTGAGGTTTCCTCGAAGCGCGACATCACGCCGCCGCCCATCCAATATTTCGGGAACCCCACCTACCGCGTCGACCGTGTCAAAACGAAGGACTCTGGCATGGTAGGTTGGAGCGTGTGGGTCACGAGGACCATCATCGCCGCCGACGGCACCAAGAAAGAAGAGCGGCGCAAGGTCACCTACAAGCCGCGTCCGAAGAAGGTGCAGGTCCACCCATGCAAGGTCCCGAAGGGCCACGAGGGCTACACCGGAGAGCCTTGCCCGAAGGAAGAAGAAGAAGACGCCGGCGCGCCCACCAGCGACGAGCCCGAAAAAGAGGAAGAAGAAGTCACCGTCGACGAATGAGCCCGCACCCCGTCATGAACAAAGAAGCCCTCATCGAGCTATTGCGTGAAGCCCTAGAGGGTGAGCTAGGCCTTATGAAACGCCTAGCCACCGAGGCCGCCGAGGCCGCCACCCACGAAGAGAACCGCCCCGAGAACGACAAGGACATGCGCTCCACCGAGGCGTCGTACGTCGCCCGAGGTCAGGCCGAGCGCGCCAAAGAAATCGAGCGCGATCTGACCCTCTTGCGCTCGATTACAGAAAGGGACCTGACCCCCCGCGAGACGATCGCCGCGGGCGCCCTGATCGAGCTAAACACCGCTGATCAAACGAGCCACTGCTTCTTGATACCGGGCGGAGGCGGCCGGCAACTGACCTTGAACGGCGTGGAGGTCTTAGCCATTTCGCCGCAAAGCCCGCTGGGAAGGGCCCTGCTCGGCCTGTCGGAGGGCGACGAAGCCGAAGTGCGCACGCCGCAGGGGCTCAAGCGGTCCGAAATTGTCAGCGTAAGGTAGCGTTTTTACTTCTGTTTTTGTCGAATTGCAGAGAAATAAAATGCAACTTTACAAAATGTAAAGTCGGACCTTACTATCTGCAAGGTGTGGATCCCAAGGCATCTTTCGCGGGCACTTGAGCATCATCGCGGCCTCCGTCCGGTCGTGGTGCTCACCGGCGCACGTCAAGTAGGCAAGACGTCGCTGCTAAACCACCTCCTACCCGCGTACAATTTTGTCACCCTCGACCTACCCGAGGACGCCGCGCTCGCAGAAGAGCAGCCGGGGGTGTTCCTCGCCCAGCATCCGCCGCCCGTCGTCATTGACGAGGTCCAATACGCCCCCGGCGTGTTTCGTCTCGTCAAGGTCGACGTCGACCGGCATCGAAAGCAAAATGGGCGATTCGTCCTGACGGGCTCTCAAAAGTTCATGCTCATGAAGAGCGTAACCGAGTCGTTGGCCGGCCGCGCGGCGATCTTGGAGCTGGAGCCCCTCTCTTGGTCCGAAATTCACGGCACCATCCCGGACCTACCGTTGCTCGAAGCGCTATTCCGCGGTGGGTACCCAGAGCTCTACGACAAGCCCGATCTTGAGCCCTCCGACTATTACCGTTCTTACCTGGCGACTTACCTGGAACGGGACGTGCGAACCCTGTTGAGCGTCGGAAGCCTTCGGGACTTCGAGCGTTTCGTGCGTGCCTGCGCGCTCCGTTCGGGGCAAATCCTCAACAAGGCGGACCTCGCGCGGGATGTCGGTATTTCGGCCCCCACGGCCAATGCCTGGCTTGGTGTGTTGGCCGCTTCCAACCAGATCTTTCTGCTCGAGCCTTGGTTTTCGAACGGCGCCAAGTCCGTGACAAAATCTCCTAAGCTGTACTGGGGAGATCCAGGTTTCTTGGTGTTTCTCCTCGGCATTCGCAGCACCGCCGAGCTCGTCCGCTCACCCCTCGTGGGAGCCATTTGGGAGACATTTGTCTGCGCGGAGCTGCGCCGCCGCCAACTGGCGTTGGACGGAGGTGTGTCCCTGCATTTCTGGCGCGACCGAACCCGGGAGGTCGACTTCTTGATTCACCGTGGCGGCACCTTCGAGCTCATGGAGGCGAAGTGGACGAGCGAGCCATCAGCACGGGACGCCCAGCCCATGCATGATGTCGGCAAGCTCCTCGGCGGCGTCGTCACGGCCAAACGCGTCCTGTGCCGCTGCCCCTCGCCAAGGGCCCTCGGCGAGGCCCTCGGTCTCGGCCCCAACGAACCCTGGTTCACCGGCGACATCACGCCCTCCATGCCCGAATGACCAGGTCCGCGAGCCAACGGGCGGGCGGAACAAAATCCGCGTTGATCGGTATTTTTGGAGATCGCCGCGGGGGCCCGTTGTGCAATGATCCTCCCATGCGAGCTTCCCACGCCTTCCTGACCGTCACGACCCTGGTTCTGTGCGCAGCGCCTGTCGCACACGCGCAAACGACCCGCACGAAGACGCTCCCGGGCGATCAGCTCATCGCCGAGCTGAACGCCGCGCGCGCCGTCGCCCGCGACTGCGGCGCAACGCATTTCAACGCGGCACCGGCGCTCGTCGGGCCCAACCGCTACATGACCCGCGTGGCCGCGGGACAGGCCTCCACCATGGCCGCCGCGAGCACCCTCAGCCACACCCCGGGTCTTACCACCGCCCTCGGTAGCGCTGGCTACAAGGCCACGCTGGCCATGGACCTCATCGCGGGCGACAGCGGCTCGGGCACCGCCGCGAGCACGGTGGCCGGGTGGCTGGCGAGCCCCCAACATTGCGCCGTCGTCATGGACCCGAATTGGGTCGACGTGGGCACCGGCTACGCCACCAACGCAGCCTCCACGACCTCGCTGAAGCACTTCTGGATCGCCGTCTTCGCGAAGCCCTAGACACGCCCCCCAAAGCGCGCCAACGCCCCTCCTTGGCCTGGCGGCCAGGCCGAGGTTATCGTGCCTTCATGGTCCGCGGCTTCGTCGCCCACGCGCCTACCCACGGAGGCGCCACAGGGGGGCCGCGGTCTGCATAGGCTGCCCATCGAGACCGGGCTTCGTCACGGCCCAAATCGCCCGAAAAACAAGCTTATACAGACCCTTCCGCCGGCGTTTCTGGAACGGACCAGGCAATGCGGACCTTGAGCACCCTCCTTCCGGTGGCTTCGAGGACCTCCAGCTTGATTCCGGACTCGGTCGAGAATGTCTTTCCCGTCTTCGGAATTTCTCCCGCAAGCGCGATGACGAGGCCCGCCACGGTGGTCCATTCGGCGCCCTCGGGAAGGTCGATGGCGAGCTCCCGATTGATCTCATGCACGGCGGTGGTTCCCAGCACGACAGCGCTCGTGGCCGACTCTTGCTGGATGACCTCCACCGGGATCTGGTGCTCCTCGAAGATCTCCCCGACCAGCTCTTCCATCAAATCTTCCAAGGTGACCAGACCGACCAGGTGGCCGAGCTCGTCCACCACGAGGGTCAGATGCGCGCGGGACTTCTGCATGTCCTTCATGACATCGAGGGCCAGGGTCCGCTCGGGAACGAACTGCGCGGGGCGGGTGACGTCAGCCAACGACGACCTGGACTCGTCGTTGACGATGCGGAAGACATCGCGCGACGTCACATAGCCGACGACGTTCTCGATGTTGCCGTCGTAGACGGGCATGCGTGCGTGACCTCGTTCGAGCACCTCTTTGGTGATCGACGCTTTGCTCGCGCGTTGGTCGAGGGCGACGATTTGCGCGCGGGGCACCATCACCGCGCCCACGCGGATGTGCCCGAGATCGATGGCGCGGGAGGCGATTTCGCTGGCCCGCGGGTCCAACGTGCCTTGGGTAGCGGCTTCTTCGACGAGCTGCTGCAGCTCGTCCGGCGAGAGCCGCGCCTCGGTAAAGGTCGTGCGGTCGCCGAACAGGCGCAACAGCACGTTGGAGCTGGCCGTCAAGAACCACACGAGAGGACGGGCTACCCACGAGACAAAGAGCAGAGGCCGGCCAATGGCGAGGGCGTAGGGTTCGGCGGCTCGAAGCGCGAGGGACTTGGGAACCAGCTCGCCCACCACCAACGACAGGTAAGAGACCAGGGCCACGACCAGGGCCAGGGCCACGTCGTTCGACCTTTCGCCAAATCCTGCGGACAGAAGCATGTCGGCCAGGGGCTCGGCCAGCGTGGCGCCGCTGAACGCCGCGGCCGTTGCCCCAATGACCGTGATCCCCACCTGAACCGTGGCCAGAAACCGTTCGGGCTGGTCGCGGAGCGCCAAAACCGCGGCAGCACCGCGACTTTTCCCGTCCGCAAGCTCCCTGAGGCGCGTCTTGCGCAGCGCTAAAATGGCGATTTCTGCGCCGGAAAAGAGGCCATTGGCGATAGCCAGCAGCACCACGACCAGAACCTCGACCCAGAGCGACATGCCTTGCGGTTAACCCGGCAGGCGGCGAATGGGAAGCAATACGGCCTGCGGGAGGACGAGCTTTGGGCTTGCGCCAACGTTACACCGCGTTTTTGTCGCCAAACGCGCGGGGGAGCCGGGCCAGACGCTCGTCGGCTTCGGAAAGTAATCCGTGCCGCGATGGCGTGCTGCCCAGGGTTGACGAGGAGGGGTCCCGTGGATCGAGCGAGGCGCCACGGAGGGCGCTGGTCACCAGGGGACCAGCAACGTCTCGGACACTTCCAGGACCGATATCCCTTGGCGCGCGGCGCAAACCTCGTCTACCGTCCGCCCGTGCCCGCGCCAAAAATGTCTGCTGTTCCAACGCCCGCGCCTACCCACGACGAGCTCGGCCAAGCGGCCCAGGCGGCGATGGCCAAGCTCCCGGGCCTGCGCGCCGCCGACCTGAAAAAACTCCTGCCGAAGCCTTACCAAGCCCTGTACGCCGAGGCGCTGCAGATCCTCCGCGATCTTGCCTCGCGCGGCACCGTCTTTCGCTTCGCCAAGGGAAAGGTCGAGCGCTTTTTCGCCGCCGACCCGGTGGCCACCCTCGATCGGGAGGTGCCCGTGCTGCTAAGCCGCACGGGGCCGCTCACACCTGCCGCGCTGAAAAAAGCCGTGGCCACGGCGGCACCGGGCCACCAAGACCTCGTCCCCGAGTGGACGAAGAGCGCTCTGGTCCGCAACCTCGTGTTCTTGCACGACCCACCGCCCAGAGCGCGCGGCAAGCGCATCGGACACGCGCCCGACGTGCGCCGCGCCTTGACCAAGACCCTGGCGTCCTTGAAGCTCGCCACCTCGTCGCTTGAAAGCGTCGGTGTGCCCCGCGGCCAAATCCTCGACGTGCTGCGCGACGAGCTGGGCCTCGGAAGAACGGACGATTGCCCGGCCTTCCTCGCGACTGTGGATGCGGTGGCCTTCCTGCATCGACCCGGCACCCTGCTCCTTGTCTCAGACGTTCGCGCCAAAAGCTCGCTGAGCAAAGAGCGGTTCGACGCGGCGGCCCTGGCCGTCGCGCGGGAAGGTAAGGTTGTCCTGCATCATCACGACCACGCCGCGGCCCTCCCCGAGGCGGAGCGCGCCGCCCTCATTCACGACGGGCGTGGCGTCTACTATGTCGGCATCGCCAAACGAGGCTCCGCATGAGCGACCTTGCTTCCATCCCCAACCCCTTCCGCGACCACGTCGTCCGCGACGCATGGCAATCGCCCGCCGACGTGGAAGAAATCCACCGCTCGGCCTTCCAGGCCTGCCTCGATGGCATCGACTCGGCGTCCCGGGGTCAGCCCGACTCGGTGCTGGTGTACGGATCACCGGGCTCCGGCAAGACGCACCTCCTTACCCGGCTGCAACGTTACCTGGTCCAGACCGCTGCGCAGGCCCCCGATCGGGTGCTCAAATGCGTCTTCGTCTACGTTCGGCTCGACACCACCCCCCAATTGCTCTGGAGCCACCTCCGGCGCGTCTTGGCTCGCGAGCTGATGCGCGAAGACCAGGGTCTTACCCAGCTCCAACGGCTCGTGGCGCATCAAATCGGGGGGCACAACGACATGGCGCCCCATAGCGCCGCGATGCGCGTCCGGGTGTCCATCGGCGCCGACCCCGAAGAGCTGACCCGATACCTTACCACGGTCTCCTCCAAGCTCGGGCTCCCGCGAGACCTTGAAATCATGCTCGATCACCTTGTGCATAGGCGCTCGACACGGGACGCCGCAGCGTGGCTGGCAGGCGATTCGCTGCCCGAGCGCATCCTGGAGAAGCTCGATGTGGGCGGCGATGTCTCGGACGATCGCGAGGGGGCAGCCAAGGAAACGGTGCTGGGGCTGAGCCGCCTGGCCGCGGAGACCTTGCCTATCGTGTTCTGCTTCGACCAGGTGGAAGCCCTGTTGCGCAGCTACAACGACACGGATGCCTTCTTTCGTTTTGGCAGGCTGGCGGCCGACCTCGCCGAGGCCGACCCCAACGTGTTTGTCATCACGTGCCTGCAAAGCGCGCAACTCAAGGCATTTTCCGGTGCCGTCCTGGAAGCCGACAGGGACCGCTTCGCCAAGCGGCGCATCGAGCTCGACCCGCTGAAGCCCGAAGAAGTGGAGCGCCTTGTCCTGTCGCGGCTGCACGCCGCCGAGCCCCTGCGTGCGCTGCGCGAGGCGCGCCCTGCGGAGCCGCTTTTCCCATTCAACGCGCGCTTCCTGAGGCAGCTCAAGGCCCTCGAGCCCTGCGTACCGCGGCGGGTGCTCGCTGCTTGCGCCACGCAGCTCGAAGAGCTGCAGCACGGCACCTCGGTCAAGGTCCCCCATCCGACATTTCTTACCTCCGAGCTCGACCAGCGCACGCGCGCCGAGGCCGAGCGGCTCGGTCCCGGGGAGACGCGGGCCACCTTGGTGCGCGGCGCGGAGGTGTTGCAAGACCTGAACAGGGCGAGCGTCGTCGCCCGCGATCTCAGCGTCGACGGCGCGGAAATCGACCTCGTGCTGCAGCCGCCCGAGGGTAGACAGAAGGTGGCCATCAGCGTGCGTGACGAGGTCGACGGGCGCAGCCTGCGGCCCCGCCTGGCCGCGCTCGTGAAGCAGTTCCCGCGGCCCGACGGGGCGCGCCTGGTGCTTGTCCGAGACCCCCGCACGCCGCTCCCGCAGAGGGCCGTCAAAGCTCAGGAGCACCTTGCCGAGCTGCGTGCCAAGGGGGCCACCGTGGTTGAGCCTTTGGTGGAAGCCCTGGCCGCGCTGTCGGCTCTTTCTTCGCTGCTTGCCGACGCCAAGTCGGGCGATCTTGCCAACGACGGAGAGACCATCGACGAGCTCACCGTACGGGGTTGGCTCCGGCAGCTCACCGAGACCGACGAGGCGCGCATGGGCTCCCTCGTTCGCCTGACAGACGACCTCCTGACACCGCCCGAGCGGAGCCATGGCAAGGACGCCGAACCGTCTCCGGTCGACCTCCTGCAACAAAAGCTCGCCGAGCGCGTGGCCCGCGACAAGGTCGTCTTCCTGCACGCCGCCGCGGCGGAGCTCAGCATATCGCCCTCCGATCTCGCTGTCCTCGTGTCTCGGACACCCCAGCGCTACCTATTGCTGCAAGGTCCGCCGGCGGCGCTCCTGCATGTGGCCGGGGTCGTCGAAGAGCTGGGAGATGCGCGATGATCGAGCTCTCTGTGGCAGACGTTCGCCGGGCCCTCGCGGCCGCCGCTGGCTGGGAAGAACAAGGCTCCGGCGAAGCGGTTACCCCCCTCGTCGGGCAGATCTTCCATGGTGTGTTCGCAGACCTCGTGGGCAGCGATCCCCAGCGCAGCGGGCTCGCGGTCATCGACGGCTCGGGCCCCGAAAAAGAGCAGCGCGTCGAGGCGCTCGTGGAGCACACCTGGCAGAAGCTCGTGGCTCCGCGGCTCCTACGCCACGGCGCGTCCCTGCAAACGGCCAGCGAGGCCGTGGTCACGCTATGGAAGGCCGCTCAGGTGCTGTGCGCATGGTTGACCGACGTGGCGCTCGATCTCCCCGAGGTTCGCCCCGGCTCGAACGGCTCACGATGGGAAGGTTGGGCGGCATCCCTGCAATCCGAAGCACCGCTCGCGTGCGAGATCCGGCACCCGTCGTTCACCGAGCCCGTGCGCCTCATAGGCATCGCCGACTCGATCTTGCATGTCCCCTCGCGAGGCGCCCTGTGCGCCATCGAGCTGAAACTGGGCCGCGGCTCACCCGCGGTGGACCTTGGGCAAGCGGCGCTGTACAGGCTTATCTTGAACAAGTCGCCGGGCGCGACGGCCGACGCCGCCGTAGCCCTGCTCAGCTTTTCGCCGACGCTCTCGGAGCGCGTGTTTCAGGCGGCCGACCTCGTGGAAACCGAAGCGCGGCTGATCGAGCTGATTGGGAAGATCGCCAAAGTAAGGCGCCCCGATCCGGCGCTCCTACCCACGCCGGCTGCTCCGCCCGTTGCCAGTACGACGGAAGCCCACGCGGCCCTCGGCAGGAACCTCGTGCGGGCCTGCAGAGATCAGGGATCGGCCATCGAGCTACGGGGCGAGCCCGTCGTAGGACCGCGGTTCTTGCGCTTCGAGGCGCGGCTAGCGACGGGCGGACGGCTTGACAATCTACGCCGCCGCATGCCCGAGGTGGCTCATCGCTTAAGCCTCGAACGACAACCGATCATGACGCTCGAAGCCGGGTCTTTGTACATTGACGTCGTCCGGCCCGACCCCCAATTGGTGCCCTTCGAAGGCATCGTTGCTCAGCTCGCGCCCGTCGATCCGCTGGTCGGCTCCGGCCGTCTACCCATTGGCGTCGACGCCGGAGGGACCTTGCACCTGACCGACCTTGCCAGTGCCGGGCGCTCCCACGTGCTCGTCGCCGGCACCACAGGGAGCGGCAAGAGCGAGTGGCTGCGCATGGCCTTGGCGGGCTTGCTAGCGCAAAACACGCCCGACACGCTGCGCATTGTGACCATCGATCCCAAGCTCAACGCCTTTGGCGACCTCGAGCGCAGCCGGTTCTTGTGGAAGTCCGGCTCGTTCTGGATCCCTGGCACGCGCGACGCAACCGAGGTGTTCGACGACTTGATCGACGAAATGGAGCGCCGCTACCAGCTCACCCGCGAGACAGGCAGTGAGCACCTGGCCGAGCACGTAAGAAAAACCGGCCGCCCCTTGCCTCGCATCGTGTGCCTGTGCGACGAGTACATGGCCTTGGTTTCCGCAGGGAAAGAGGTCCGCAAGCGACTCGAAGAGCAGGTGACCTTGCTAGGCGCGAAGGCCCGCGCGGCGGGCATCCACCTCGTGCTCGCCACGCAGCAACCCAGCCGTCAAGTCGTGTCCGGGGCGATTCAGTCGAACCTTCCCTGCCGCGTCGCCCTCACCCTGACAAGCCACATCGAGTCGACCATGATCCTGGGCACCGCGGGCGCGGAGCGTCTGACCTTGAATGGCGATTTGTTCTACAAAGACTTCGGCGACCCGGTGAGGCTACAAGCGCCATTTTTGTTGGCCGAAGAACGCAAGCGCCGTTTCGCGGGGTAGACCGTCCTGCGAGGACGCCCCGCCTCCTTAAGCAGACGTGGTCTCGTCGCTCCAGCCCTCGCGGGCGAGGTATGCGAGCGCATCCTTGAAAAACAGGCTCGCCGCGTCGATCTCTGCCTTCGCGTCCTGGGCCGAGAATGCAATCGCGGCGTCGTAGTCGGCCAGCTCGCGCGCGCGCTGCAGCCCACCGATCAGCCGGTTGTGCGAAGACGGCATGGTGCCGGGTCGAACAAGCTCGGTGTTGAACAAGTGAATGGCGCCCTGGTGCGTTTTGGGCTCGATACCGCGGCTCAGGAGCAACGCGCGCAACATGTGGAACACAGCATAATAAGCGCGAGAGACCGAATCAGCGTAAAGACCCAGGTCAAGCAGCGCCTGCGCAGCTCGCAGGGCCAGGTCGGCTCGCTTGAGCTCGTCGCGGATGTTCGTTCGTCGGTTGTCGTCGGTCACAGGGAGACCCCATCGCGATCGATCTCGCGCGCAATGAGCCGCTCGCGGCTGCGCAAGAGGTCCATCCGTTCTCGGCTCACAGCAAACGGCGACACGATGACGTCGTAGCGAGTGAGGAGGTCGCCCGACTGGTAACCTATTTCACGGGCCTCGGCGGAGGTAAGGTCGTCCACGACCACCAGTACATCGACGTCCGACTCCTCGTGCGCCTCGCCCCGGGCATAGGAGCCAAACAGCTTCAGCTCGCGCACGCGGGTGCCGAATTGAGCGTGCAGCCAGTCGCGCAGGTCGCGGAGGGCGGCCGTCTCCATCGGCGGAAGCGTCATGTTCGAAGAATAGCCGGCTCTCGCGAGGCCGACAAGGGCCGTTCGCGGCGGCACGAGCATGCGCCCGTTTTGAAACCAAATGGTTGCACATCGTCTCGGCCTCACCTATGGTGCAACCAAGAGGTTGCAAATGACGTTGACCGATCGCATCCAGAAACAAGTCACCCTGAAGGCCCCCGTGTCGCGAGTTTGGCAGGCCATCGCCGACGCAAAACAGTTCAGCCGCTGGTTTGGCTTCACGCTCGAAGGGGACTTCGTGCCCGGCAAGAGGATGAAGGGAAGGTTCGATGGCACGCTCGACGAAGCGGCCATCATGGCCTACCAAGAGAGCCTGGGCGTTCCGCCTTCCAAGGTGAAGCTCCCTGATCCCGAGGTGGCGTTTTGCACCGTGGAGCGCGTCGACCCCGAGCGCTACTTCAGCTTCCGCTGGATTCCTTACGGCGTCGACGCCGAGGCCGATCT
>CAYLJT010000035.1:0-20880 GCA_964383995.1 uncultured Polyangiaceae bacterium | reverse complement strand
CGGCCTTTCTTCCAACTGGGACGTCACGGCTTCGAGCTCACCGCCGAACGCTCGTGAGCTCTACGAACAGCCTCCGCCAATCGCTGCCGCATCCATTCGTCCGACTTCGCCCTGCGCGCCAGCGCGGCGTCCCGCGCCGCACGCATCACGATGGCAAGCTCCTCGTCCGTGGGCTCGGTGTCGGGTGCCATGATGTCTCGGCGGGGCTCGGTCATTGGAACCACCTTATCCCCCTTCGTGGGGTCAAAGTCAAGGCATGGCTCGACCCCCACCCAGAAGGCCCGAGCTGTGACAAGCTGTGACATTTTCGGGCTGCGATGGGCACTTTTACAGATTCTTCCAATTGCCTCCACCCCCCGCGCCGTGGTAGACGCCCCGCCTCACCGAAGCCTTACCGAGAAACCATGCCTTCCCCGACCTTCCCCCGCCGATCGCTCACCCTGTCCCTGCTCGCGCTCGCGGCTTGTGGCGGTTCGCCCGAGCCTGCCCCGCAGACGGGCGGGCTTCCTCCCGAGCTTTTGCCCCCCGAGCCCGCGGCCTCCTCGCCCGCGCCGCCCGAAGACCCGGCCGACGCCACCTGCAACAAATGGCGGAACGACGTGCATCGCAAGCTCGTCGAGGGGATCCCGGGAGCCGTGCAGGAGCTTGGCTCTGCGCTCGTCGGTCTCGGTCAATGCCACTATGGGAAGAGCGGCATCTGGATTACCGGCCTCAGCCGCGTCCGACACAGCAAGGGGACGGACGGCAAGGTGCAGCTCGATGGGCAGTGGCAGATGGTCTATTTCGACCGCGCGACGGGGACCAGCACGACCCTTGCGCCAAGTGCTGGAGACGCCCTCGCGGCGGCTGCCGCGGAGGACAACTTCCGCGGTGGTGAGCGGGAGCTGTGGGTCATCGGCTCGCCCTTCGACTTCGATGGCGACGGCACGAACGAGCTTGTGGTCACCTGGAGCCGAACCGACCTCGGCAAACGGTCGGACGACGTCGTCAAGATCTTCCGCTATCGCGACGGAGCGATTGGCCTGTACGAGACGGGTAGTAAGCTCCCCATCCTCGCGGTCGACGACAAAAATGGCGATGGTCGCCCGGACCTCGTGGCCAAGCCCTTCGCTACCATGGACCCCTGCAGCGAGAATCAGCGCCTCTACACCGACGCGGTCTTCGTCGCGGTCTCGCGCGCGAACGGCACGTTCGACTGGGATGATCCGTACTCGACCGAGCGCCTCCGCAAGGCCTGCCCCGCCGCTCCAACGTCCCTGACTCCCGCGGACTCCGACTCAGAGTTTGCCTATCGGCTCCACACCAATGTGGCGTGCGCGCGGGTGTGGGGTCGCCCTGAAGCGGAGATCGTTTCGGGGATCGACGCCGCGCTCGCGTCGAAGCACCCCCAACGGACGAGCTGCACCGTCTCCCGCGACGAGCTGGTGCGCGCCGCGCGGGTAACGCCGCCAATCACGCTCAAGTAGGAACGCCCGCGAGCGACGCGGACACTGCTTTCGGCTTCCACTGGACGGCGAAAACCGACGTAGTCACGGGCAAGTCGCCTCCTCCGTCCGAACCACGACGAGGGGCGACACCGTCGTGGTCGCGCCAATCGGCACATCGAAGAGATTGTCTCCGTCCGAGACAAGCAGACGACCCGAGTCCCTTGCCAAGGCGCGAAATTCGCCCATGAGCTTGCTACTGCCCTGCAGTACGACATCCATTCCAGTAGACTTCGCCGGCTGCTCGGAGGCAGGCTGCGTTGCCACCTCGAAACCTACGACGGCCGCGCCGTCGGCACCTCGCGGAACCGCGACCAACGCCACGCCGTCGACGACGGCGAGGAGCGCTTTGTCTCCGCCCCCAAACGACGAATACACCACGAAATTGATGTTGTTCGCGTAGTAGAGAAAGGCATAGGCGGGGTTCACCATGGTGGTCGCAGCGACCATGCCGTCAGTCTCGAGGCGCGTTAGCTCTCCGTAGTTGTGCACGCCGTTGGTGGCAAAGCTATGGTTGTTGATGGACTTGGCAGCCGTCAGATCGTAGAGCGCGACGCTTCCTGGCGCCCAGGTAAGCCACAACGAGCCCCTCGCTTCGGCCCTGTCGCCGAGAAATTCAAGAGGGTAGTTCTCTAGCCGAACAGGCGGCCCAGGCTGGGTCGGGTCGGAGAGGTCCAGGCGGTTCAAGAAATTTCCTTGCTCCTCCGCGGCCCAGAGGGCCAAAAAGAGCCCGCTTCCATCGGACGCGATTGCGTTCGAAAAGCCTCCGGTGGGCGCCGAGCTGAGCGTGGTCGACGAAACGACAACCGGGCTCTCGGGAGCGGCGGCATCGAGCACGTCGAGCTGCGAGCCCACGAGACGCGCATGGTAGGGACCGCTCTCGTGGATCCAACGCGCGCTACCCAGGAGATCGGGGCGGAGATCGACGAGGTGTGCGGGATTCGATGAGAGATCGATCAGCGCATAGTTGTCTTGTCCGTCGATCGACCCCTGCACATGCAAGGTCGCTCCGAAAAGCGTCGCGGAGCGAATGGCCTCCAAGGACACGATGTCCTCGGGGTCGGGGTCCGGGCAAGGAGCGCCCCCCGCCGACCCAACGCCGCCAGCCACGCCCGTCGCCCCACCGGTTGCCTCGTCGCGCGCTGCTGAAAACGTCGCGATCGAGCTTCGTCCACAGGCGGAAGCGCACAAGAAGGTGCAGAAGAGAAGCTTACGCATCGCCATTCAGGTCAGTAGGCCTGACATGCGGCCGCGGCGCAAGAGTACGGCAACACGGAGACCATCTTACGGACGAACGTAAGATAGTCCGGACCGTCCTACGATGCGTCGTAGGTGTCGGCGTAGCTCGCTCGGCACCGCACCAGATCCGGTCGCTTTCCAAAAGCTCCCGAGTGGCGTAGGCTTTCGCCGTGGCTCCGCCGGCTCTCATCGAATTGCGCGGTCTCGATCGAGCTCCAAAGATTTTTGTGGCCTCTGCTGCGGAAGACCACGATGACCTCCGTGAGGTTCTGCGCCAGCTGTCGCCTCTCGCGCGGTCCTTTGGCGTCGTGATTCATTCCCGCGACGACGTTCGGGTGGGTGAGGCCAACCATGCCACGCTAGCTTCCCTGGCCGCACAGGCCGACGTGCTGCTCCTGATTGTTACCGCCGCGTTTCTCGATGACGATCTTTGTTCAACGGTGCTTCTGCCCATGGCAGAACAGAAGCAGCGCGAAAAGCAAGGGTCGGTATTGGCGGCCTATTGCAAACCTTGCATGTGGGATGTCACCGCCATTGGGTCCCTGTGCGTTTTGCCGTCGAACGGCATCCCGGTTCGCCTTTGGCCCAATCCCGAGGCTGCGTGGACCGAGGTCGCACGGGCGGTTCGAGCTTGCGTCCAGGGGCAGGCAGCCAGTCAACGAACCCCGGCCACGCTTGGCGTGCCACCTTCCCCCGAGGCCTTCTATGGTCGGTCGGCCGACCGAACTGCTTTGAAGGAACGGCTCGCCGCAGCGGTCCGCTCGAGCGGAGAACTGCCGAAAGCCCACGTCCTGACCACGCTGCGCGGAACGGCCGGCATGGGAAAAACAACCCTGGCGCTTCACCTCGCCAACGACCCAGAAGTTCATGAGATGTTTTCGGGCGGGGTTGTCTGGAGCCCCCTCGGGACGTCGCGCTTGGTCTCGGCCGAGCTTGTCCGGATAGGACGACTGTTTGGCGCTGGCGACATGGTGAGCGAAGCCCGCATGAGCCAACTGGTCGCTCGCCTTCAAGGGTTGCTAAGAGAGCGGAAGGTGCTGATCGTGGTCGACGACGTCTCTCACCCCGAGGACGCAGCCGCCTATCGCCGAATCCTCGGCCCCCAAAGTGCCCTGCTCGTAACCACACGGCAGCCCGCGACGGCGCGAAACCTCTCTGCTGTCGCGGATTCCGTCTATGAGCTAACCGGGCTCGACGCGGCGGATGCCTTCGCGATGTTCTCTGCCCTCGCTCCGAGCGTGGCCGCTGCGGAGCCGGACGCAAGCGCGGCGCTTCTACTTGCTCTCGGGCACGTGCCGCTTGCGATTCGAGTGGCCGGAAGTCTCGTTGCATCTGAAATCGCCCTTGGCGCCGAACCGGCAGCGGTGTTGAAAGAACTCGCGAGGGGAGAGCGCTTGCTGGATGCTCCAGCCCCGCCTGACGCCCTCGATCTTGACGACCTCGCCGATCCGACCGTGGCAAGTGTGCTTCGCCGGAGCCTCGTTCACTTGTCCGAGACGGATGGGATACGGTTTGCCTACCTGGGCATGCTCCCCTCGAAGCCCGCCATGTTTTCCGCGGCCGATGCCGCAGAGATGTGGCAGACGGATGAGCCGCTGCGGACCCTCCGGGTCCTCTTGGACCGTGGCCTCATCGAATCCGCCGGCGGAGGCCGGTTTCAAATTCATACCTTGCTCTCCGCCCTGGCGAGGTCGCTGCTTCAATGAAGCCGCTGTCACCGCTCCTCAGCGACGCGGGAGCCTCCCTCGCAAGGCTTGGGCTAAAACGTCTTCGGGACCTTGAGGAAAGCCCTAGAGCGGACCGTCACGCGAACGACCAAGCTTCTTCATCGCCCGTACAGCTTGAGCTAATTCGGGCAGGATTTCGTTGGGCGTCCAGCCACTTGGACAGCACCCCCGAGGCTGCCATCTTGTGCGTCGACTATGCTCTTGCCGCCAACCAAATGTTGGCGCTCCATATGGACGTTGACGAGCGACTACGGTGGTTGGAAACCGCGCACAAGGCGGCCGAAAAGTGCCGTAGGTTGGCGGAGCAGGTGCCCATTCTACTCAAGTGGTCGGCAGCCCTCGATGCGGCGGGAAGGCCAAGGACGGCATTAACGACAGCACGTCGTGCGCTAAAGCAGGCCCGCAGGCTAGGTCAGACGGTTGGCACGACGGCGGCCCTTGGTACCCTGGGCGAAACCTGTGCGCGCCTGGGGCGACTGCGGCGCGCGCGGGTGCTTCATTGCGCGCACGCGCGGATGGCTATCCAGCAGGATGACGTTGTGGGCGCCATCGAGGCTCTGTCCAACCTTGGCGGCGTCCTCTACGACCTCGGGATGGGCGTCGAAGCGATGATGCTCTACGAGGACGCCCTCGTGCGTGCTCGAAAACAGCGGGACCGACGATATCAAAGTCGGCTGCTCCTCAACATGGGGATTATTCACAAGTACGCGGGCCGTTTCGACGCAGCCATCACCTGTTACCAAGAGCATCTGGAGGTGGCGCGCATGACGGGCGATCTATCGGCGCAGGCCCTTGCCCTAGGCAACCTGGGGCTAACCTACCTAGAAGTCGGTGAGGCGCAGCAAGCCTTGGAGTGCTTCGAAGAGGGGCTCCGCGCGAGGCAGAGCTTGGGCGACCCCCGGGCGATCGGAACCATGTACGGACGGCTGGGCCTTGCCTACAAGCACCTTGACCGTCTGGGCGAAGCAGCTGCGTGTTATGAGAAGTGGCTCAACGCCGCCGTGGACGCCGAGGACGCTGTAGGTCAGTCGCAGGCCCTAGGCAATTGGGCCAACGTACTGGTAAGACAGGACCAACCCGACCGAGCGGTAGAGTTGTTGGAGCGAGCTATCGTCCTTGATCGGGCGACGGGCCACCGCCAATCCGAAGGCATTGACCTCCATAATCTTGCCAATGCCTACCTCCATCTGAGCAGCAACGAGCGGCTCCGCGCTGAGGCGCTTCTGCGCGACGCCCTGGACGCTCATCGGGATGCGGGCAATCGCTTGGCCGAAGCAAAGACCCTAAGAAAGCTGGCGGAAGTTGCCGAGGACCTGGGGGAGGTAAGAGCCGCCGTGACCTGGAATGAGCAGCTGCGTACGAGCTACGCGGCCATGGGAAACGCCGAGGGTGAAAAGACCGCCGCCGACGAAATCTTGCGGCTGCTTGCGCGACCTACCTAGAAAGACCGGCGTGTCCGCGGCAGACACACTTGGTAGGCTTCGCCTTCCGACGCTGTTCCGACATCGCCACGGACGCGAGGCGCACGACGCCCTCGCGCTGAACCTACGCTTGCCACCGCTAGAAGCCTAACGGAGCACCCCGTCAGGCGCGACGTGCGGGTCCAGCGGCGCGTGCGACATGCCTTGAATCGACGGCCTTTCTGACGTCGGCACACGGCCTGCTTTGGCCCGGTGCATGACCCCTGTTCATTCCAGCCTTCACCTCGCCGCAGTCATCCTGGCCTTCTTCGTTGGCGGCTGCGGCGGCGAGATCGTAACTCGCTTGGACGAACCAGGCGCTGGCGGCGCCGCGAGCGCCACAAGCAGCAGTGGTGACACGACCAGCGCATCGACCGGCGGTTTCGGTGGGGGCGGCGGATGGGCCGGATGCAGCGACTGCCCAGCGGGACAGACGTGTTTGGGGGGCGAGTGCGTGCCCATGATTGGCACGCTGATCTTCTCGCTCCAAGACACGCTGAACGTCGATGTCGATGGCAACGAGGTCCGCGGTGTGAAGGCGTCGCTCTGCGGCTATGATACCTCTGCCGGGTGGCCCGAAGACCCAGCCCAACCCGGCGCCTGCGTGGTCGTACCCGGCAACCAGCTCGCACAGGCGCCGCCGCCCAAGGGCGGGACGGGGGGAGCGCTCATCGATATGGCCAATATCGGCACCATTTCCCTCGCCGCGCCGGACGCCGGCACCGCGTGCCGTGAAGAGACCATCGACCAGACAGGGCCTCTCGTCGCCGGCACGTACGTGAGCTTCGAAGGCAGCGGTGGAAATACCTTCCCGAAAGTGGAGGCGGACGTCCCCATTCCCGAGGCGCTCGAGCTCGAAGTGGGTCCCCTCGAGCGTGGCAGTCCATTCCCCGTTGGCTGGACCGGCGCGGGCGCGTCCCCCTTGTTTCTCCTCATCGCGACGACCGGCTCGGCGGACGACCCACTCATCCTCTGTCTTGTGGAGGACGACGGTGAGGTCGTGGTGGACGGAGCGCTCACGGCCCAGCTCGTCGACTCACTGGGACCCGCCATCGTCTACGCCGGTCGCTCCGAGACCGTGATTCCCTCCAACCCCGCTGGCCCATTCGAGGTCCGCGCGGTCGTGTATCGGACGGATCTTGCCGTGGTGGACTACCTGCACTAGGCAAACTTCGGGACGGCCACGGAGGGTCAACCGTGCCAGTTTCCTTCACGATAACCGAAGGCCCAACCGTTTCGTCAAGGCAGTTGCCCAAGCAAGGTGCGGAGGGGCACCACGAGCGGACCCTTGTGCGCGAAGCAGTTGGCGTCCAGCGGGTCGGTCTCGAGCACCGCTTGAAACGCGTGAGGAGCTTTGATCTGGCGCTGAAAGTGCTCTAGCGCCGGGGATAGCGTGGTGTCCTTGGTCTTCACCTCCACGATGAACCAGGGCCTTTTGTCGCGCACGACCACGAAGTCCACCTCCCTTTTGTCCTTGTCGCGCAGGTAGCGCAGCTCGAACTTGCCAAAGCCCCGATCTTGCCAGGTTTCCACGGCCTTCAACAAATGGCAGGCTACAAACGTCTCGCAACGGGCTCCCGGGTCTTCCACGCCCGACCAGTCCGCCAGGTACCACTTGGGCTCTTTTCGCAGGGACTTGGCTACATTGGTAAACCACGGGCGAACCAAGAAGCCAAAATAGAGAGAAATGAGCGCGGTCATCCACCTCTTTACGCTGTCCACCGACACGGACAGCTCCCGCGCCAGCGTCGAGTAGGTGAGCTGACCGCCCGAGCGCTCGGCTAGCAACGTGGCAAGAAGCTCCACCTGCGACACCTCCTGCACACGGGAAAGGTCCCGCAAGTCTTCCCGGACGAGCTGCTGAAAGCGCAGCGTTCGCCACCTTTGGGTGAAACGCCTGTCGGCCTTGCCGTAGGGCTCGGGATAGCCTCCGTGCTCCCACAGGCTGCGAAAGGCTGGGGTTTCGAGCACAGCCGGGGCGGCGATGGGGTCCGCCGTTGGCTCAGGCCGGGCGAGCTCACCGACCGACAACGGATGCATGCGGTACAAGAAGTAGCGCCCCATCAAGCTGTCGCCCCCGCGGCGGTAGACATCAAGGCGCGCGCTGCCCGTCACGACGGTTTTGACCTGTTCCCCGTAGGTATCAAAAAAACCCTTTAGAAAGCCCTTCCATTTACCATACTTGTGGATCTCATCGAAGACCACGATCGGGACGTTCTCGCGGAGCTCGTGGAGCCTTAGGTGGCTCGCCACGGCGCCCGGTCCCGCCAAAATGGTACGTTTGTGATCCACGTTGTCCCAGGTCAGGTACAAAGACGGGTCGCTCGACTGACGAGCCGCCGTTGTTTTTCCGACCTGACGGGCCCCCGTCACGAAGGCCATTTGGCGGTACCTTGCGAAGTGCTCTTGAAGCAGCGTATCGAGCGTCCTCGGGATGTGCAACACGGGGACCATTTTACGATACGTCGTAAAATAGTCCAGACCATTTTACGATACGTCGTAAAACGGTCCCCAGCGTTCCCCTTCAATACAAGGGCTTTTTGCGACATCGAGGCGCTCAAGGATGCGCGATGACCAGCAACGCGTCCGCCCGTCGGTTCACCGTCTCCATCACCTTGGCCAGGTTCTCCGGGTCGAGCGCGGCGAAGCTCTCGTCGAGGACCATCAGGTCGGGTGCCTGCAGCAGCGCCCTTGCCAAGAACACGCGGCTCTTCTCGCCGTGCGACAACTGCCAGCCCGACTCGCCCACTTGCTGCATGATGCCGGAGGGCATTCGTTCCAGCAACGGACCTAGGCCTAGGGCTTCGCAGGTCTCTTCGGCGTCGGCCAGATCTTTGGGGCTCGGCGGCCACGACCTTCCCATCAAGAGATTGAACGCTAGACTCTCGGAGAACACGTGGTTGTCGTGGAACTGCGGCACGGCCGCTACCCGCCGCCTCCAGAGCTTGGAGCCCAGGGTTCGCACGTCGAGACCCGATAGCAACACCGTGCCTTGATCGGGCTCGCGCAGCGCGCACAGGATCGACGCCAGGGTCGACTTGCCTCCTCCCGATGGTCCCTCCAAAAGCAACCGGTCGCCACGCTGCACTTGAAGCTGAATACCCTGCAAAACAGCCTCGGAGCGACCCTGGTGCTTGTACGAGACGTCCCTCGCCTCCAGCATGGGTAGGTCGTTGCTCTCCCCGGCGCCGTGGCTTGAAAGCTCGGGCCTGCCCACTTCGTGAGGCCTGGGCTCGGTGGACAGCAGTGGCTCCACATGTTTCCAAGTGATCCAAGCCTCCACGAGCTGGAGAGAGCCGATGGACAGCTTGTTTGCCGCTCGAAACACCAGCAATAGCCCGGCGAGCCCGATGGCCATGGCCAGACTGTCGGCCCCTGCTAACACACCTGGAATCCAGGCCAGGAGGCCCAACACCAACCACGCGCGGGGTGCGCTCGTAAGCAGCACCGCCACCCGATCCATGGCCTCCGAACGCTCGACGTACCTTGCCAGGGCGACGTCGCTCGCGTGGGGCTCGCGCTCCGGCTTTTGCTGGGTCAACACGGTTCGGTGACCCACCATGCGCTCGACTTGACCCTTCGTGGCTTCCAGCCTGGTCTCGGTCCAGGCGCGGCGACGTCGCGCGTACAGCACGAAAAGTGCTGCGTACGCGGCACACCAGAGCCCCAAGGCAAGGGCCGGTAGGGCTCCGCCGGCGCCCCTTGTCAACACCCAGGGCGCGAGCAAAAGCTCTAGCAGACCTTCCCCTGCCAGACCTCCACCTCCCAACACCAGGCTCTCCACCGCGCCGGCCTCCACTACCGTGGCTAGCAGCTCGCCCGCGCCCTTCCGGCGGAGCGTCGCGTCGTCGGTGTCGAGGGCCCCTTGCAGCAGGCGGCGCTTCAGCTCGTGGCCGGCGTCCACGGCCAGCGTACCTTCCATCCACGTGGCCTTGGCGCGGACGGCCAGCGAAGAGAGCACGAGCAGCGCCGAGAGGCCCAACCAGCCAGCTTCCATGCGGCCGGACAGGGCCGCGCTGCCAAAGGCCGCCACGGCGCCCAGAAACAATGCGTAGGCCAGACCATGAAACAGGAGTTGCTTCGTGAGGCGCCGCGACAAGCCCACGCGCGCTAGCCGCTCCGCAAGCGAGAGGGACGGCGGGAGCTTCAACAGCCACAGGCCGCTCACCCGCCTTGCGCCCCGCCTTGTCTCGGACAATGCCTTCGCCGCTCGCTCGCGAGCCGCGCCCTTCAGCGTGGTCGAACTTAGGCACTGCTCGGCTTCAGCGTCGTATTGGGCCTGGAAGGGCGCGGCGAAGTGCGCTTCGAAGTCGCGGAGCGGCAGACGCTTCTGCGAGAGGTCGGGGCACAGGAAGATGCCCGTCTCGCCTTCGGTGCGCAGCACGATCCAAAACTGCGCCGGGTCGGCCTCTTGATCGCGCACGATCACGGGGTGCCCACCACGCAGCAGCGCGCCCACGTCGCGGAGGAGCGCAACTTGGTCGTCCAGCGCGAGGCCCGCCCACTCCGCTGACCGCTTGACCCACTGACCCACGCTGACGCCCGGCGGACGGCCTCCCTGCGTGGGCGCCCTGCCCGCGTTGGGCAAGTGGCTCGCCTGTGCCACGTGCGCGAAGGCCTGCGCGATGGTGTCGGTGGACCAGGAAATTTCGCTCCAGAACTTGCTCACGCGGCCTCCTCTTTCCTAACCAGTTCGACCACCGACGGGGCCCGTCGTTTCAACTGACCCGCTTCCAGATGGAGCCTTGCAAAGCTTGCTCCACGCCAGACCGCTTGGTCCGCGCGGCTCTCCGCAGCCAAGAGCTCGGCGTAGCGCGACCCGGACACCGCGCTCAAGATTCGTGGGGAGCCGCTCTCCACGATACGCCCGCCTTCCACCACCACCACGCGATCGAACCCCTGGGTCTCGCGCAGGTCGTGGGTTACGCACACCACGGTCGCGTCGCCAAACGCTTGACTTGCCTTCTTCAAGAGGCGCGCGCGGGCGAGCCGATCGAGACCGCGGAAGGGCTCGTCGAGCAGCACCAGACGGGCGTCCTTCTTGACGAGGGCGCGGCCGAGCCGAAGCCGCTGACCTTCGCCGCCGGACAACAACTTGCCCGCATCCCCCACTGGGCTCTCCAGGCCCTCGGGCAGACCATCCACCACCGTCCCGAGCTCGGCAAGGTGGAGCGCCCGCGCGACGGTATCGGCGTCGACCACCTCCGCCCCGTAGGTCAGATTCTCCACGACCGGTCCGTTCCACAACGTCACGCTTGGATCGAGCCAGGCGGTCGCCCTGCGCAAGTCCGCCAGCGTGCCTCCGGTCAAGGGCTGGTGGTCCGCCCGAACCTCCCCTTGGGAAGGACTAAGGAAGCCCAAGAGCAGCGCGATAAGGCTCGATTTTCCTGCCCCCGACGGGCCAACCACCGCCACACGCTCGCCCGGGTGGATGGTCAGGTTGACGTTGCTCAACACGCGATGCCCTCCCGCCACGACCGAGACATCACGGTATTGCAGGGCCACGCCGAGCTGTCTTTCGAGGCGGGAAGCGGCGCGCTCCGAGCCCTCTTCGGCGGCGTCGAGGGGCTCCAGCGCGCGGAGTAAGGTGCTGCGTTGGGCGGGGAGCTGACGCAAGGCCAGGCCGAGCTGTGCTCCTGCCGAGGGTAGACTCGCCGCCCAGTAGGCCAGCAGAAGAACGCTGCCTGTCTCGGACGCTCGCTCCAGATGCGCGGCCAAGAGCGCGGCGACGACGCCGTAGCCCAGCAAGGCCTGCGCGGTCTCCGCGACGACGGCCCGACGAAGCAAGGCCACGCTCGCCGTGACCAGGGCCGCGAGGCGCGTGTCATGGGCGCGCGTAAGCGCCTGCTCCGCCCCGTGCGCGCGCACGGCGAGCTGACCCATCAGCGCGTCCAGGTGAAACAACGACAGGCTCCCCACGTGGGTCCGTACCTTGAGATCGGGCTCGCGAAGAAGGAGGTAACCTAGCCATGGAATCAAGCCGATAACAGCCGTGCCAACAACCACCACACGAAGCAGGCTCGGGTCGAGCCACACGATACCGACCGCCGTAATTACGAGCTCGCAGCCCGCGCGCAAAGCGCTGCTCACAAGCTCCGGCAGGGCCCGCAGCCGGTGGATGGAATGGGCCCGATCGGCCATGTCAGACAGAAGACGGCTGCGAAAATAGCGATCTGCCATGCGCGGCAGCTTCGCCTCGGTGGCCATGCGCAAACCGAGATCCAACCGACGCCCGAAGGCCCGACCGTGGCTCGCGGTCAAGGCCTGAAGACCCCACAAGAGTATTGCAAAAGCCACCAGCGCCGCGATCGCCCCCAAGCGTCGCGCGCTGTCGCCGAGCATGCCAGTCAAGTCGACCAGGGCGCGGTACAGCGTAGCTTCCAGCACCAACCCGAGGGCCGAGATCAACACCACGAAGAGCGCGGGTGTCAGCGACACCCCACCTTTCCGAGCCAGGTCCAGGGCACGGCGAAAGGGCCGAACCGCGGGCTCGCACAGCGCGGCCGCTAGCTCCTTCGACAACGCGGATGTCTGAGACGGACGCGTCGGCAGACGACCTTGCGTCGTGAGCAAAACCGCCCCGCGCACGGCGATCAAGGGGTCGGCGCCCGCATCTTGGGTATCCTCGACCAGCCGAACGATCCAATAGCGCGCCGGGATCGGGCCACGCTCTTCGATCTTGCCGTCGGCGCGTTGAATCAAGGAGACCAAGAGCGATGACGCTTCAGCCCCACGTCGCACGGCCTTCGCCGCCAGAAGGTCTGCCGTCATGCGAACGGCGGCGTCGAGGACGGCAAGGTCTTGAAAGCGATCTGCTGCAACGGCGTCTGTCCAAAGCTTACGGCGGAGGTCGCTCAGGACCCCCAGCTTTTCCATCCGCTCCGAGAGCGCCTTGGCGAAGCTCTCTCCCGATGCAAAGGCCTGCCAGCGGGACGCCGCCAACCCGACCTCGTGCTCAAACACCCCTTCCAAAAATCGGTCGCAGCGCGCGATGCGCCGACCCACCGCGGGATCCATGACCTCTACCAGGTTGCCGAGCTTCCTCCACAACACCACGAAGTGGGTGCCCGCGCCCGTCTCGTTCACCACGACGATGGCCGGCGCGGTTTGGGTGGATCGAAGACCGAGGTGATCGACGGGCAGCATGACCTGCTCGACGGCGAGGCCAAGCTTGGGGGCGACGTCTTCCAACGTGTCGATCGAGGTGCCGTCGACGTCGGTCTGGCAAGCTTCTCGAAGACGGCCGTAACTGGCTTGGATCCCAAAGCCTTCGAGGAGACACTTGAGCGCGGCGGGACCACAGTCCATGCGCGAGGTCTGAATGACCTCCGGGGCGAAGAATGTCCGTCGACGCGCTGACCCTCGATGCAAAGCACTTGTTTGGACGGGGACCATACATACCCCTGGAGCAGCGCTCGTGCCAGAGCCCGCAAGACCTCTTCGGGGCGCGTTGTGGCGCTCGTTGGGAGCCGTGTTGCGAATCTCGACGTCGACGCGTGGGGAAACACCACAACGGCCTGAAGTAGAACAGCGCCCTCGCAATTTCGCCCGCCTTTTCGCGCATTCCGACCTCGGCACGAGCGCTGCAATAGGGGTTGGCGCACGACGACGCGGCATCCGAGTGGAGCCGCGAGGTAGCGTGCAACAAGAAAGAGGAAAGCACCATGGACATGAACAAGACGATCGAGCTTGCCAACGACGCGACCAACGCCAGCATCGAGGCCCCCAAGGCCGACCTTCGCTTGACGAAGCAGACCCTCAAGGACCTGACGGTCCGCACCGGCCTGCGCGCTGGCTGCATGAAGGAAGACTGCCCTGGCACCTGCCACTGAGCTGCCATCGTCCTCCACATCCGGCCCGCACCCTCCACGGGGCGCGGGCTGGACCCCTTTTGTGAGAGCCATGGGAGCCAGGCCGAACCTTACCGCTGCGAGCTTCTTCCTGATGCGTACTCCCCTTCTGCCTTGGAAGGCGCAGGAAGAGGGTCAGGACACGCAAGGGTCCGCCCACGTGACAAGCGCCGCCGCTCGGCGCTCTGTGGAGCTCGACGGGCTTCGCAAGAGGGTGCGCTCACCGGTCGTCCGCGAGGCGCTCTACCTGGCATCGCCTTCCCTCGACAGCGCGGTGGAGAGCTGGTTGAACGACCCTTCTGACCCGCGGGCGCGCGGTGTCTCGGACATCGCGACCCGCTACTTGGCGCGGATGGCGGGGCGGTCGACGCCCTTTGGGCTCTTCTCTGGCTGCACACTGGGCAGGATGGGGAGCCGCACCGACCTGCATTTGGTGCCCGCGACGTCGTACCGACGGCACACGCGGCTCGACGTTCACTACCTCGCCGCGCTCGGCGAAGGGCTGGAAGCGGACCCTGCCCTCCAGGCCCGGCTCCCTCTCTGCCCCAACACGAGCCTTTGCACCCTGGGCGACGAGCTACGTTACGCCGAGGCCCGTACGGACGCGAAGACCCACGCGCGGTCTTACCACCTCGTATCCGTTCCCCGGACCGGCTACCTTGCTGCGGTCCTGGAGAGCGCAAGGGGCGGGACCAACGCCGGCGATCTCGCGGCGGCGCTGAGCGCCGCGCACCCCGAGGTGACGCTCGATGAAGCGAAGAGCTACGTGGCCAGCGTCGTGGAGGCGAAGCTTCTGACCTCGCCTCTCGCTCCCCAAGTGACGGGTGACCCACCGCTAACCGATCTGATCGCGACGCTACGGCAAGTGCCGGCGGCCGAGCCCAGCTACCATGCCTTGTGCAGGGCCGACGCAGCCCTCCGCGCTCTCGATCAACGGGGCCTGGGCCAGCCTTCGTCGGCCTACCAGAACGTCTCGGACATCTTGGGCCAGCTCCCAGCGTCCGTCGATCCGGCGCGTCTCTTCCATGTCGACCTGCACAAGCCCGCGCTCTCGGCGGAGCTCGGTCCACGCTTGCTTGGCGAGGTCGAGCGGGCCGTACAGCTCCTCGCGCGCGTCGGAGGACGGGCGCGCACGGACGACGCCCTCGCGCCGTTTCGACAGGCCTTTGAGGCGCGGTACGGCACGGCCTGGGTGCCCTTGGTCGAGGTCCTGGACGACGATCTGGGGATCCCCTTTCAGACGGCGTTTGCGGGCAGCAGTGACCCCACGCCCGCGCTGCAGGACCTACCGTTTCCACCCGACCCCAACCCGGCCAGCGTGCCGTTTGGACGCCGTGAAGCTCACTTGCTGCGAGGCATTCATGAGGTGCTGCGCTCAGGCGGGATCGCCTGGAACCTCAGCGACGCCGACCTCGAACAGCTCAGCTCCGACAGCCCACCGCCCCTTCCGAGCGCCTTTTCGGCCACCATCTCGCTCGCGGCAAGGTCCGCCGAGGCCGTGGACCGGGGCGACTTCCAGCTTACCCTCCACTACCTCAGCGGTCCCTCCGGCGCCTCGCTGCTCGGACGTTTTTGCCACGGCGACGACGCCCTTCGCGAGCAGGTCCGCGCCTACCTTGCCAGCGAAGAGGCCGCGGAGCCCGAGGCGGTCTTCGCGGAGATCGTCCATCTGCCCGAGGGAAGACTGGGCAATTTGCTGTGTCGGCCGACGCTGCGCAGGTGGGAAATCGTCTACCACGGACGCTCCGGGGCCCCGCTCGATCGGCAGTTGGAGGTGGGCGATCTGTTGCTCGGCGTGCGCGCTGGACAGTTGGCTCTTTGGTCGAAAAAGCTCGACAAGCGGGTCATTCCTCGGCTGACGACGGCCCACAATTGGCGTGGGGCTTCGCTGGGCGTCTACCGCCTGCTCTCGGCCCTACAAAGTGAAGGGCAAGGCCACGTGGGCGCCTTCCAATGGGGTCCTCTGGCCAGCGCGCCGTTTCTGCCTCGAGTCTGCCATGGCCGCGTCGCGTTGTCGCCCGCCACCTGGAACCTCCAGGGATCGGAGCTGCGCGGTCTTCTGCAGGACGACCCCGACGCCCGCCTGGAGGGCGCACGGTCGCTGCGCGGAACGCTCAAGCTTCCGCGCTGGGTAGGTTTGGTCGAAGGCGACAACGTGCTGCCCGTGGACCTCGACAGCCCGCTCCACCTGGAGAGCCTTGCCAAGCTCGTCAAGGGTCGCGACACGGTCACGTTGGTGGAACAACCGGATCCGGAGCTGTTGCTCGTCGAGGGACCCGAGGGCACCTTCGTGCACGAGCTGGTCGTGCCCTTTTTGTGCGAGCGCCCGGCGTCCAGGGTAGGTGGCCCGCGCCAAGCAGAGCGTATTTCTAGGCTCAAGACGCCGGCCTCCGACTGGTTGTATGTGAAGCTGTACACCGGGACCGCCGCGGCCGACCGCGTGCTGCGCGAGGTCGTGGCTCCCCTGGCTCGGGACGCGAAGCGACGCGGTGTCGCCGATCGCTGGCACTTCCTGCGCTACGCCGACCCCGACGGGCACCTGCGCGTTCGGTTCCGTGGCGACCCACAGGGGCTTTTGTCCGAGACACTACCCACCCTCCGGCAAGCGCTCGACGCTTTGCCCGCGAGCTGCCCGGTGTGGCGACTGCAAGTCGACAGCTACGAACGGGAGGTCGAACGCTACGGAGGCGCCCATGGCATCGAGCTCTGCGAGGCCATCTTCGAGGTCGACAGCGAGGCCGTGTTGGACGCGCTCAGCCAGCTCGGTGCCGAGCTGCTGGACGAGGGGCGGTTCTATGTCGCGCTCCGCGGTGTCCATACCCTGCTCGTCGATCTGGGCCTGCCCTTGGCCGAACGCAGGCGGCTCATGGCGCGCGCACGGGCGCGATTTGCCAAGGAGCACCATGTGGACAAGAGCCACGTCCGTCAGGCTGTCCGAGACGCCTCTGTGCTGTTCGAGCGCCACGTGGGTCAACGGTTTCGGCAGCTTCGCGCGACCCTGGAGGCGTGTCTGCGAGCTTCACCCGCGGCGTTTTCCGCGTTGAGCGAAGCATTTTCAGCGCTCGACCGGCGGTCCGCCAAGCTCTTGCCCCTGGCGCGTGAGCTTCATGCCCTGGAGGCGGCGGGCGAGCTTGCAACCTCCCTGTCGGAGCTGGCGGCGAGCCTCGTTCACATGCACATCAACCGTGTGCTCCGCTCCGCCCACCGCGCGCAGGAGCTTTTGATCTACGACTACCTGGGACGCTTGTACGAGAGCGAGGGGCGACGGGCGTTTTGAGCTGGAGGGACCTCCCGGCCAGGCGCGGGACTTTTTTCTCGGCTCTTGTCAACCACCCGTAAATATGGGAGACTATCTGGGTGAAGACAACGCTCGGGATTCCCGACGACACATTCCGCCGCGCAAAAGCCCTCGCCGCGGCTCAAGGCATCCCGCTCCGGCAGTTCGTCACGGACGCCGTTGAGCAAAAACTGCAACGACGAACACCCGCCGGCCAGCCCGCGTGGAAAGATCTCAGCGGTGGGCTTGCCTCGTTATCGCGCGAGACAGCGCGGGTGAACCAGCGCATCGAAGAGGCTTTCGGCAACATCGATGAAGAAGATCAACCGTGATCCTTGACACCAACGCTCTCTCCGCCTTGGCGGATGGGTCAGACCGCCTGGAGGCGGCGCTGGCTGGCGTGGAGGTGCTCAGCATTCCCGTCGTGGTGCTTGGTGAATTTCGGTACGGCATCGCGCAATGTCCTGGTGAGCTTCCTCTTGGCGTGATGTAGGTCATCGTGGCGCCGCGCGTCTGACCTTGCCGCCCCCCTTGAAGCTAACTGCGCCTGACCTCGCCAAAGGCGATGACCCGCGCCCGGCGAAGCTCGGCCAGGGCTTGCGTCAAGGTCTTCTCGTCGACGGCGTCGTCGTCGTCCGCGCGCAGCAGGTCGAGAAGCTCCCACCCCGTCAGGCGCCCGTCGATGCGCGAGAGCAGGCCCAGCAATGCAGGTCGGATCGGTTGCTTCGAAGGACCCCACGGTGTGTCGACCGTCGCCGTGCAGGCCGTGTCGTCGGCGATTCCAAGTTGAATGCCCTCGGCATGGACGGCGATGCCAAGCTCGACCACGCGGGCGGTGACCCGCGGCACGAGCTGCAAGATGCCCTTGAAATCGGGGGCCTTCTCCACGATCACGTCACCCAGCACGCAGACATCCACGCCGGTGTAAAGCAGGCACCAGAGCGCGTCCTCCGGCGTCTCGACGATGGGCTCTCCCATCACATTGAACGAGGTACCGACCAGGATGGGGACCCCCGTCGCCTCACCGAAAGCGCGCACCAGATCGTAGAAGATGCCGTTGTCTTCCTGGGTGACGGTCTGGAGGCGACCGGTGCCGTCCACATGGACCACGCCCGGGACTTTGTCCAGGACACCTTCCCGAAAGGGACAGACGCGCAGCATGAAGGGGCTGTCCGCGCTGGGGCCGACGTCCATCCACTCGTGGGCGGCTTCGCGCAGGATGACGGGCGCGAACGGCCGAAACGCTTCGCGGTGCTTCACCCGAAGATTCAAGGTGTCTTTGGCGTCGGAGCGGCGGGGATCGCAGAGGATGGTGCGCTGCCCGAGGGCCCGCGGTCCAAGCTCGGAGCCGCCTTGAAACCAGCCGACGATCTTCCCTTCCGCGAGCAACCTTGCGGTGGTCGGCACCACTTCGCTAGGCGCCAGATGGGTTACCTGGACCGCCGGTGTCTCGGACACGGCGCGCGCGATGTCGGCGGCAACGTAGGTTCGCCCGAGCGAGTCGCGGCGCAGGCGGGTCTTGGGGCTCTGTCCCGTGAGCTGAAACAAACCGTGGTAAGCGGCGCCCAAAGCGCAACCGCTGTCTTCGGCGGCGGGCACCACGAACGCGTCTTGAAAGCCCGACTCGCGCCAGATGCGTTCGTTGGCCACGCTGTTCAACGCGACGCCCCCTGCGTAACAAAGCCGCGACGAAGGGCTCGAAGAACGGAGCCGCCTAGCCAGGTAGAGCACGGCCTCCTCGATGGCGTTTTGCGCGGAAGCCGCGAGGTCTTTGTACAGCCGCTCGTGCTTCGGCCACCTTTGGTCGTCGCAGAAGCGCCGCGCGACCCGGTCGTTGAAGTGGAATACGCCGTCCTCCACGGTGAAGAAGTCGGACGCGGGGTAGATGGGCTCGCCGTAGGGGGCGAGACCCATGACCTTGCCAGCGTCCACTTCACCCCCAAAAATCTGGGAGGCGACAGCGGTGAAAATGCCGCCGAGGCTGGAGAAGCTGGCCATGCCAGCTTGACCTTGCCTGCGCACGATGTAGCCGTCCTTGCCCGTCATGTGCTTCTCCAGCGGTGCGAGGGTCGCGTCGTCGCCATGGTAGAGCGAGGTCGCCTCCCAGCCTGCGCGAAGCCCACCCTGAACCACGGCTCTCTCGTCGTCCTCCAGGTCGTCGTAGATGGACCCTTGCCCATCGATCACGAGCACCGCGGCCTCGTCGAAACCGCTCAACGCGAAAGCGCTCAAGGCGTGGGCCCGATGGTGGGAGATCCACAGCTCGGGCACGCCATTTCGGCCGAGCTGCAGGCCTGGATTCAAGGTCAGATCTTCCCGGGCGTCGAAGCGCGAGACGTGCTGCGAAGCGGCCACCACCAGGCTGAGATCGCCGGGGCGGATGCCCGCCGCTTGCAAACAGTAGTCGATGCACAGGGCGCGCTCCGCGCCGAAGATGCGCTGACGCTTGCGGCGATTCAGGCGCTCTTCCTGAATCGCGACCACGAGCTCGTCGCCGTGGAGCAGACAGGCGGCCCCGTTGTGCGATGCGTTGACGCCCAAAATCCAAGGTTTTGTGGTGCTCATGGCTGCTCTCAATAGGTGGGTCGGGAGTGTTGAAACGACATCCAGGAGCCCGCCACGTGGGCGCTGTCCCCGGGATTCCACGGATGAACCAGCGTCTCCGCGCCGCGCAGCTCGGCCACGACCTGCTTCAGCAGGTGGTGCTCGCTGGGCTCGCCGGTGCCCCAACCGACGTCGCGGATGGGCTCCCCTACCCCCGCGTAACCGTGGGCGTAGGGTAGAAAATGCTTGGCCTTCGCCACCCGGCAGGCCGCCGCCACACCCGCGGCGCCGGCGGTGGTGGGGGGAAGGTTTCTGTCTTCGTAGCTCCTCCAGAGCTCTGCCAAGTGGCGGAACGAGAGGGTAGGCCAATAGGTAGGAAGGCCACCGAAGAAGGGGCAGGCGAAGGTGCGCAGGCAGCTCAGCACCACGTCTACGGGGCCACGCTTGGCCTCGGAGCGCGCGATCACGTCGAGCATGTTGCCCCCTGGATCGGCTCCGCTGTCGACCAACACGAGGGCCGAGAAGGTCGGCGTGTTGAAGCGGAAGCAGTTGCCGTAGCTGCGCACGCCGGGCGGGGCGCCCTTGCCGCGCTGGGTAGGTTGTTCGCCAAAGAACGGCAAGATGTCGATCTCGATGTCACCGACAGTGACCGTGGAGCCCCAGTCGGCCACGACCGCCCGCTGACCTACGCAGGCAAGGCTCTCCTCGAAGCGCTCGGGACAAAGCAGGTTCGGGACGCGGGTATGGGGGACGATCACGGGCGTCGTCGGCGTTGAGCAGACCTCCAGGATGGAGGGAAGATGCCAATGGTCGGTGTGTTGGTGGGTGATCAACACGGCGTCGGCGGGACGTCCAGACAGGGCCGGGACGTCTTCGCTGATCGACAGGCGAATGGGATCGAGGACCACCACCGTGGTCGGCGAGGCGATGGCAAGGCAGGCGTGCTCCCGACGGTAGATGCCAGGCCCCGAAATGGCAGGCCAGGCCGAGGAGGGCGGCGCGGGGCGCTCCGCGATCAACGTCTCGAGCACGGCATCCCCGAGAAAGGCACCCACATCGCGGATGGTCGCGACGTCGTCGGTCCGAATGGCAAGGCGTAGAAAATCCGCCGCGGCGCCGATCTGGTCGCCCCGAAGCTCCGCGCTCGCGCCCTCTCCTCCCGGCGATTCCAGGGCGAAGAGCCAGGGCGTCGGCGCAGGAAACAAGAGCGAGCGCCCCGCCATAGGCCGGTCGGAGTCGAACGCGCCCACGTCGAAGAAGCCATTCGGGATGGCGCGGTCTTCCATGGTGCGTTCCAGG
>CAYLJT010000034.1:0-20982 GCA_964383995.1 uncultured Polyangiaceae bacterium | reverse complement strand
CGCGCGATCGCGGCCGCTTTTGGCCCTACGGTCTCTTCGCGCTAGGATATAGGCCGGATCCCTGGGAGCTGTCGGCCGCCGTGGAGGGCAGCGCGTCCCCCAGCGTCACCTCGGCCTGGGGCGCCCTCTTCCGCTTCGCCGGCACTTGGGGTGGCCTGTGAAAGCGGGTAGCTGGTTCCTGCTGTTCGCGCTGCTGTTCGCCGCAGCGTGCGCCGAGGTGCTCGGCTTCCGACCTCCGACCTCCCGTCCGTTCGAGCACCGGGAGCACGTGCTGAAGGGCATCTCGTGCACCGACTGCCACGAGGGCATCGGCATGGCAGGCGACTCGGGGCCGCTTCATCTGCCCGAGACCAGCGACTGCACCACCTCGGAGTGTCACCAAAATCCCCACGACGCGCGCACCTGCGGCAACTGCCACGGCCGTGCCTTCGCCCGCGAGGGCGCCCTCTTCGCGCGCAAGAGCCTGCGCTTCGAGCACCGCACGCACGTCGAGAGGTTGAAGGGCGACTGCGTCCGCTGCCACACCGACATCCGGGGCGACGCGGCGATTTTGAGGCCCCGCATGGCCAATTGCACGAGCTGCCATGTCAAGCAGATGGCGGCGCGAGACTGCGACTATTGCCACGAAGATCTACAGCACGAAGGCACGATGCCCGACGACCACCTGGTGCACGAAGGCGACTTCCTCAAGAGCCACGGGCTCAAGGCCGCTTCCGAGCGCGAGCTCTGTTCGAGCTGCCACACCGAGAGCTTCTGCACGAACTGCCACGGTGCCTCGGCCATGCCGCTCCCCCCCGAGCGCCTTGCCTTCGACGATCCAACCAGGCTCGGCGTGCACCGCGCGGGCTTCTTCGCGCGGCACGCCGACGAGTCGCGGGGCGACCCCGGCCTCTGTACGACCTGCCACGCGACCGATGAGTGCCAATCTTGCCACATCCGCGAGGGGGTCGGTGGCAAGGCCGACCTGCGCAACCCCCACCCCGCGGGCTGGGTCGGCCTACCTGGACAAAGCAACGACCACGGGCGGGCCGCATGGCGTGACCCGACGGGCTGCGCGTCTTGCCACGGCGGCGAGGGCGAGAAGCTCTGCGTGAGCTGCCATCGCGTCGGCGCCCCCGGCGGCAGCCCCCACGCGCCGGGCTTCTCCAGCAACAAGCGCGCGAACCTGGATCAACCTTGCCGCGCCTGCCATGGAGGTGGCGGGTGAAGCTAGCTCGCCTCCTCCAGCACCTCTTCCTGGCGATGGCCGTGGTCCTCTCCGCCTCGTGCGGCGCCGAGGTGGGCAGCGACTCCGCGTCCGAGACAAGCGAGGCCGCTCCCCACGAGCCCGCCGCGGCGACCAGCGCCGATCCGCACCAAGGCAAAGGCATCCTGCGCTGCGAGACCTGCCACACCGCCGACGACCACGCGAACGCCGCCTGGAAGGAGAGGGCGAAGGCGCTGGGCCACGACGTGAAAGGCGCGCTCGCCGAGCGCACCACCTGCAAATGCTGCCACCTCGGCGAGGTGAAAGGTTTCGGCGATCCCTTCGAAAAGCGCTGTTTTGGCTGTCACGGCGACATGAAGGTGACCATCCCCAAGATGGCCGGCGCCCATTGTCTGGCCTGCCACGGCGATAGCACCGGCAACATCGATGTCCGAGACAAAGCCTGGGAGTGCCAAGCGTGCCACGCCGAGCAGCAGGGCCACGAGGCCGCCATCGTGGTGCACGGCTCGGAGGATTGTTCGAGCTGCCACCGCCCCCACACCGAGCCCTGGGTCAAGGCCCGCGACTGCCGCGATTGCCACGGCGAAGCCGCCAACCACGGCAAGGCCTTCAGCGGCGACAAGCTCGCCTGTTCGCTGTGCCACAAGCCCCACGAGGCCGCGGGCGAGGCCGATGGCCGCTGCGCTTCTTGCCATCAAAAGAACGATCCCAAGGTGCCCCCCACGGCCCTGTTCGGTGACTCGAAGGACACCGGGCACAACGCCTGCACCAACTGCCACGCGCCGCACGGCGCCGACGCTTCGCAGGCGAAGACCTGCGAGAGCTGCCACAGCGACGTCCACACCATGAGCGTCGGTGCCATAGGCGACAAGGCCCATGGCACCTGCACCAACTGCCACGATTCCCACGACGTGCGAAAGCCGTCGGACTGCGCGACCTGCCACTCCAGCTTGCCCGTGGATCATCCCCCACCGGGGGACAACGGCCACACCTGCACAGGCTGCCATACCGTCCATCCCAAGGAAGCCAACACGCCGATGGCAGCCGCCTGCGAGAGCTGCCACCAGACGATCGTCGCAAAGGGCCCCGTCCACGGCATCAACCAATGCGTCGACTGCCACGCCCCCCACGACGCAAGCCAGGGTGAGCCCGCCTGCTGCGCCTGCCACGGCGCCCGCCAAAGGGAGACGCTAGGCGGCGCCCACGCCGATTGCGGGCGCTGCCACACCGCGCACAACCCGCGCTCTGACCTGCCCACCTGCGCGAGCTGCCACGCCACGGAGTCCGAGACAGCGCCGGCCGGTCATGCCAAGTGCAGTGCCTGCCACGATACGCACCGCGCCAACGTTCCGGCCGCAAACGCCTGCGCGACGTGCCACCAAGATCGCACGCAAGGGCCCCACCACACGGCGAAAACGCCCTGCACATCGTGCCACCGGGCCCACGGCCCCGAGGGTGTAGCTTCGCCCCCCGCCTGCAGCACCTGCCACGCCGTCGGCAAGCTACCCTCGCTGCACCAGGTCACCAAACACCAGACCTGCGAGAGCTGCCACACCTCCCACGAAGGCCCGCGCGCCGACCGCGCGACGTGCCTGACCTGCCATACGGATCGGGAGAAGCACGAGCCGACCGCCAAGCGGTGTGATGGGTGTCATACGTTTGCGCCTACGCGTTGAGCGCAGGCCAAAGAACGAGCCGCGACCCCTGCACCGCTTGAGGCTCCGTGGGCTCGCGCAAAGCAGGTTGACACCTGCGCTCCGCCTAAGCAACCTTGCCCGACATGAACCGAAGCAAGCGCGCCGTTGGGCCGTCCCGTCGCCAAACGTTTGCGCGGGTCGGTGCGAACGACGGGTGGTCCGCAGGCGTCGTGGCGACCTGCCTCGCGATCGGGCTCGTCGGTTCCGCCTTCGGGTGTCAGGAGCAAACGGAATCCGAGGTGTCTTCCGGAGGAAGCAGCGGCTCGACCGGAGGCGCCGGGGGACAGGCCGACACGAGCTCGACGAGCGCTGCTGGTGGAACGGGTGGCGCTTCGTGCGACGGGGCTTCCGCGACAATTGAAGACGTCCATGCCGGGAGCTTCGCCTCCGGCGAGCGCGTGAAGCTCACGGGGGTGGTGGCCATGTCCCGTAAGCACCTCGTCTCCCGAGGCACGTCGGGGTCCTGCCTTTGGGGTGTCTTCATCTCATCGCCAGGGCTCAACGAGACGCAGCCGGGGTCAGGCATTCTGGTCACCGACTACGGCTTCGACGCGTCGATCCCGCCGGATGGCGACGCCGCGCACTGCCCTGAGCTTGGCGTCGATCCAACCGGTGACGACATTCCCGATGACGTCCAGCCCGGCGACCAGCTCACCCTGGTAGGCGAGCCAAACAGCGTGCTTCTCCCCAATGGATCGGTCACGCCCGAGCTTACCATGTCCAAGGTCTGCGGAGTGGTTTCCACAGGACAACAGCCCATTCCGGCGGCGCAGGTCGTCGACGCGGCGAGCCTCGTGCTGCCCGGACCGTGGGAGGGCGTGAAAATTCGTGTGGAAGGTGTGCACCCGGTCGTTGACGCCGCGGGCCAAATCGTCGGTCCTTATGGCACCTTCTTCCTGCAGGAGGGCAACCTCCAGGTCGGCGCCTCACTGGTCTGCCAGGGCAGCGCGCCCGTGTACTCAGCCCTCGCAGCCAGCCCGTCTCCCCAGCTCGACGTGGTCGAGGGCATCGTCCTAGCCAATGGCAATGGCTGGCAGATTGCACCTCTCGACAAGTGCAATGCGCTGAGCCCGGCAAGCGAAGACTGCGCTGGGCTTCCGAGCTGTCCGTAGACGGGTGGTCGGCGTGACAAGAGCGGTACGGGTGGGCGAGTCGGGTTCGTCGCCCCCGGTGCAGTTCACCGACGATTCCGAGCTCGCCGTTGTGGTTCACGGGGCGCGTGGGCTGGGCTTCTACCCAAAGGACGCGCCATTTAGCCTTTAGCGCCTGAGCCATTCAACGCCTGCGGCGGACGAAGCTCGGCCACAACCTCGCCCCGCTCCGTGATGCGGACGACGCCCCCTCCCTTTACGTCTCGAAGGTAGGCGCTGAGATGATTTTGACCTCGCGAACGCCAGCTGTCCTCACAGCTCAAAATGTAGCGCCATGTAGCTACATGATCAAGGTTCGTCGACCGACGCGACCAACGAGCCAACCCCTTCTGCAACAGCCGACTCCGCCCGATCCTTCCATTTTCCGGGCCACCCCCTGAACGTCCTTGCAATCGCGGTAGATTCGGGCATAATGCCCCATTCACAAGGCGGCCCCGGCGTCGCGGCCCCTCCCCTGATCAAGCCCCGCTGCTCGCGTCCCGAGGAGGCGACGGGTGCGCCCGGCACTGGAAGGTCGAATGCAGCAGAAAAACGGAGCGAACAAACGTCGGAAAGAAATTGCTCGCCAAGAACGGCAGCGCGAAAAGGAGGCCAACCGCGTCGATCGCAAGAAAGAAAAGTCCGATCGCAGCGCGGGCGGGGAAGATCCTGACCTCGCTGGCATCGTCGCGGGGCCCCAGGCCCCGCTGGCGGAATAAGCTCGAATCATGGCCAACGAGGCGACCCTTTGCGCGCGGTGAGTATGTCCAAATTAACCCGACCCGAGCTTCTCGCCGAGGGCGCCACGTCGACGGGGGACCGCTGGCTCTTGGCCCTTCGAGAAGCGCTGCGGCAAGAAGGCCGCGCGGCGGCAGGGGGTTGGCCTGGCACCGTGGGTGAAGCGCGCGCCCGCGTGGAAGCTTACCTCGTGGCCGAGCTGGGCCGCCGCAAGATGCTCTCTCTGACCCGGGAAGAGCTCGATTCCGCCACCCGCACCGCGTACGCGCGGGCCAAGCGCGGGTGGCTCTCCACATGCGAGCCCGAGGCTCCCGAGCCCCGCGGACGTGCGCGCGCTTTGCGCGAGCGGTCAGGAGGAACGTGAACCGTCGACGAATATCCGAGGCCGGCCTGCGCTCCGCCGAGCGCCGCCAACGGGAGGACGAGGCGAAGCGACTTCACGACGTCGTCCCGCTGCTGTCGAGCCTGCGCCTCGAAATCGAGGAGCGCCGCGGTGGAGGTAAGCTCAGCGTTGGCGCGCACATTCGGCGCATCGTGGTGGAGAACGCACCCGCGCTGTTCTTCGTCACCTGCGGCGATCGCAGTTGCAAAGACGGTGGTCACGACCTGACCTCCGAGATCATGAGCTCGGTCCTCCACGGGGAGACCCGCTTCGAGGGCGAGCACACCTGCGATGGCCAGTTGGGCACGGCCCCCTGCGGGACGGCCCTTCGCTACGTGGGATTCGCCGAGTACGGCGCGTGAGACGCGGGGTCGGCCCGCCCAAGGGCCGCCCGCTCTGACCTTCCATCGGGCATCGCCGCGCCGAATCGCCGCACGAACACCATAGGGGCCGCAGCCGCCCACTTCCCAGCCCGCCACGTCATGAAGACTCACTCGTGGAGAGCCGATACGCCTGCGCTACGAGGAGACAACATGAAAGAGCCGAGCAACAAGGACAATATCCTGCGGATCACCAACCAGTCCCGTCGCAAAGGGGGCATGGAGTATTGGTTGAAGCACGAAGGCATGCACCTGCGCATCATCGTCTCCCCACGCGAAAATCCGGTCGACGCGGGGGACTGGCAGGTCGAAGCTCGCGCGGGTAGGACCGGAAACGACACGTTTTCCATTGCGGAGTGGGGCCCGACGCGCGCCGCCGCTCTGCGCGCGGTGGGTCAGTCGTGGGAGTCGAGCGCGGTGCACCATGCCCTCGTTGCCTTCGATTGGGAGGCCGTCGCCAAGGCGCTCAACGAGGTCAAGGCGCTGTGAAGCAAGGGTAGATTCGTGAGCGAGACGCGTGACGCGACGCCGCGCTTCAGGCTCCCGGCGGGGCCGAGGTCGTGTTATCCTCTGGCCGTGATCACGCGCGAAACGACTGTATCTCGCGGCCCCCGGGCGGGCCTTGCCGCGACCTTCTTACCTTTGCTGCTCGTTGCTGGGGCGAGCGCCGTTGGCGCGGGAGGCTGTGGCAGCTCCGACGCCGACCCCGAAAGCTCCGGGGGCGCTGGAGGCAGCACGGCGTCCGCCGGCTCGGGGGGCTCCAGCAGCTCATCGAGCGCGAACGGCACGAGCTCCTCGTCGAGCGGCAGCGGCGGCGGGCCCTGCGAAATCTTCCACGAGCACGCGCTTTTTGTGGCGCCCGGAGGAGACGACGCGGCGGCCGGCAGCGAGGCCGACCCCTTCGCCACGATCCAACATGCCCTCGATCTTGCCATCCCCGGGGACACCGTGTTCGTGCGCGCGGGCGTGTACGCCGAGCTGGTCTCCTTCCCAGCGTCCGGAGACCCCGGCGCGCCCATCACCCTGCGCGCCTACTGCGGTGAACAGCCGGCGCTCGACGGCGCGGGCCTGGGCACAGGCCTCTCCTACCCTGCCCTGGTATCGGTGGTCGACCGCAGCCATGTCGTGGTCGACGGCTTCGAACTGCGCGCCCTGCAGGGCGACGCCGGCAACTTCCCTGCCGGCATCTGGCTGCGCGGGACCGTCAACGACGTGGTCATCCAGAACAACACCGTCCGAGACATCCTGGCAGAAGACGGGGGTCAGGACGCGGGCGCCCACGGCATCGCCGTGTACGGCACGAAGCCCGAGCCCACGACCGACATCCGCGTGCTCGGCAACACGCTGTACGACCTGGTGCTAGGGCCCAGCGAGGCCCTGGTGATCAACGGCAACGTGCGTGGCTTCGAGGTCGCGGACAACGTGGTGCACGACGTCAACAACATCGCCTTCGACTTCATCGGCTTCGAGAGCGACGTGTGCCCCTCCTGCTCGCAGGCCGACGTCAGCGATCTGGACGACGTCAACCGTGTCCGAGACGGCTCGGTCCACGGAAACCTCGCTCACCACATGACCACCGAGCAGAACCCGGCGTACGGCGGTGAAAAGGCGGCCGCTTGCTTCTACGTCGATGGCGGCGCCAACATCGTCCTGGAGCGGAACATCGCCCACGACTGCGACCTCGGCGTCGAGCTCGCGAGCGAGCACTACCAGCGCGCGACGCGCGACATCGTGGTGCGTAACAACTTCCTGTACGCCAACGACGTGACCGGCATCGCCACCGGGGGCTACGATTCCGGCAACGGTCCGGGCGGAGGCAGCGCCGAGGACTGCTTCATGGTGGGCAACACCATCGTGGACAGCTCGCGCAACGGCTGGGCGGACGCGGCGATCTTGCTTCAGAATCGCAATCTCCAGAACACCTTCGTCAACAACATCATCGTCGCCTCCCCAGGCAGCAGCACCGTCGCCGATGGCGGCTCGGCCAACAGCGGCAACGTGTTCGACTACAATATCTATTGGGCAGGCGCCCTCGACGGAGTAAGCCCGGGCAGCCATTCGATGGAGGTTGACCCCGTGCTCGTCGCGGCCTCAGCAGGCGACTTGCACCTCGCCGACGGCTCGCCTGCCCTCGGCGCGGGCCAAGACCTCGGCGCGGTCTTGGGCGAAGCAGACATCGACGGCGAGCCGCGAACGCAGGGCGCGCTCGACATCGGCGCCGACGAACGGTAGCCGCGGGCGCTCATCGGTCGCGACCTCCTCCCAAGGTCGATCCGCGCTCCCGTAGCGGGGCTTTTTGGCGTATGCTGCCGTCATGACGAGCCCCCAACCTGGAATCCTGGACGACGTCCCTGCGCACGCCCGTTTTCTGACCTTTGGCCTGCTGCCCGGGGCCGACGCCAAGGCCCTCCTGAAGCGCGTCGCCACCTTACCCTTGGGCGCGGCGTCTTCCCTGGTGGTCGGCCTCGGTCTTCCCCTCGTCGCGGCGACCGAGCGGAGCATCCCCGGCCTGCGGACCTTCCCTGCCCTTTCCGGTCCCGGCACGACCTTCCCATCGACCCAGGGCGCGCTCTGGGCCGTCCTGCGCGGTCAGGACGCTGGGGAGACCCTGCTCCGCGGACGCGCGCTGCTCGCTGCGCTCGGGGAGGGTGTGCACCTCGATGAGGATATCCACGCCTTCCGGTACAACGTCGGCAGGGACCTTGGCGGCTACGAGGACGGCACCGAAAACCCGAAGGACGAGGACGCCGTGACAGCCGCCATCACCCAGGGTCAAGGCCCGGGTATCGACGGCAGTAGCTTCGTGGCAGCCCAACGTTGGATCCACGATCTTACTAGCTTCGCTAGGCTGACCCAGGACGAGCGCGACCAAATCATCGGCCGCCGTCTGGAGGACAACGAAGAGATCGAGGACGCCCCGGTGTCTGCCCATGTCAAGCGCTCCGCGCAGGAGAGCTTCGAGCCGGAGGCCTTCATGCTGCGTCGCTCCATGCCTTGGGGCAACGTCGCCGAGCAGGGGCTGTACTTCGTCGCCTACGGATCTTCCCTCGACGCCTTCGAGCGGGTGCTTCGTCGCATGGCAGGTCTGGACGATGGTGTCGCGGACGCCTTGCTGCGCCTCTCCCGCCCGGTCTCCGGTGGCTACTACTGGTGTCCACCTGTCCGCGGGGAGGCGCTCGACCTGACGGCCCTGGGCGTCTAAGAGCTCCGCTGTAACACCCAACACACCTTGGTGGTAGCCCGGCCCCCGTTGTGTGCGGAGCTTGGCAGAGCGCCCCCGCCGTTATTCCTCATCCCCCGCGAAGTTGCTCCTTCCCTAGCCGGCCGTGGGCCTCGTACCCTCCTGGGATTGACTCGATCCGAGCTGGGTCGAGAGGAGGCCCCGCATGAAAAGATCGAGCTCCTTGCTCGTGACGACGTTTGCCGCGTTGCTCGCCATCGTTGGAGGGTGCGAGCTCGCCGCTGCCCCCGATGGAACGCTACTCAACGGGACCGGTGGCAGTGGTGCCAGCGGCGACGGCGGCCGCGGCGGAGATACCGGGCCCGGAGGAGCCGGCGGTCTTGGGGGCATGGGAGGCGGAGGGGGTCAACCTTGCAATGACCCAAGTGAATGCCCAGGTCAGGACGACGCCTGTGAAACACGCACCTGCGAAGAGGGCGTGTGCGGCCTCGACTTCGTCGCGGATGGCACGGCCATTCCGCAGCAAGCGCCGGGGGATTGCCAAGTGGTCGTGTGCGACGGCGCGGGCGCCACGAAGGGTCTCGCCGACGATACCGACATCCTGGATGACAACAACGAATGCACGACGGACACCTGCGATCAAGGGGTTCCCGTCAACGCCGACACGGCGGCAGGCTCGCCCTGCACGGTGGGCGGCAAGGTGTGCGACGGCATCGGCGCGTGCGTCGAGTGCGTCGTGGACACCGACTGCATGAGCCTCGTTTGTGCCCAAAACACCTGCATCGCGGCGACGTGCATCGACACCGTCAAGAACGCGAACGAGACCGACATCGACTGCGGTGGCCCGGACTGTTTGCCCTGCAACGACAACGACGACTGCCTCGTCGACAGCGATTGTCAGAGCGGCGTGTGCGATCCTGCCGGCCTTACCTGCACGCCCCCGACCTGCGTCGACAGCGTGAAAAACCAAGACGAGACCGACACCGACTGCGGCGGAGCGACCTGTCCTCTGTGCGGCCCGGGCCTCGGATGTGCCATGGACGGCGATTGTGCCGGTGGCTCGTGCGTCGGGTCCATTTGCGCTGAAACGTGCACGGACGGCGTTCAAAATCAGGACGAGACCGACGCCGACTGTGGCGGTTTGATCTGCAACGACTGCCTGGACGGCGACAACTGCTTGGTCGCCGCGGACTGCGTCAGCAACTTCTGCAACGCACAGGTCTGCGCGCCCTGCACGGGAGACGCCGACTGCGCCGGCAATGAGTATTGCTCCTCGGGCACTTGCCTGGGCGACCTCGCGACCGGTGTGGCGTGTGGCAATGACGCCCAGTGCCTTACAGGTCAATGCGAAGACGGCGTCTGCTGCAACGTCGATTGCAGCGGCCTCTGCCAGGCCTGCGCCGCTTCCAAGACCGGCGGCGTTGACGGGACGTGCGCGCCGGTCACATCGGCCACGGATCCGGACAACGAGTGCGCGCTGAGCCAGTGCACGACGGGCGCGTGCGACGGCATCGGCGCCTGCGGGACCTTGAACGCGGGCACGAGCTGCGGGAGCCCCCTGTCGTGCGCGGGCTCGACCCAGACCAACCAGGATACCTGCGACGGGACGGGCGTCTGCACCGACAACCTGAGCACCAACTGCGCGCCTTACGTGTGCGGCGCGACGAGCTGCAAGACCAGTTGCACGGTCGACGCGGACTGCCTGAGCGGCAACTACTGTGCGGGCGGGGCTTGCGTCCCGCAGAAGGCACAGGGCGCTGCATGCGCACTTGGCAACGAGTGCGCCGCGGGCAACTGCGTGGATGGTTTCTGCTGCAACAATGCCTGTGGCTCCCTCTGCCAAGCCTGCTCGAACGCGAAGACGGGCGCCGCCAACGGCACCTGCGCGAACATCGTTTCGGCCACGGACCCAGACAACGAGTGCGCCACCGCGGCCTGCCAGACCGGCACCTGCAACGGCTCGGGCGCCTGCGGCAACGACCCGTCCGGCACGAGCTGCGGCAGCCCGCTCTCGTGCTCGGGCTCGACGCAGACCAACCAAGACACCTGCAACGGCACGGGCACATGCACAGATAACTTGACCACCAACTGTGCGCCCTACGTGTGCGGCGCGACGAGCTGCAAGACGAGCTGCGCCGCCGACGCCGACTGCACGAGCGGCAACTTCTGCTCGGGGACCGCTTGTGTGCCGAAGAAGGCGCAGGGCGCCGCGTGCGTGCTCAGCAACGAGTGCTCCCTCGGCAACTGCGTGGATGGTTTCTGCTGCAACAATGCCTGTGGCTCCCTCTGCCAAGCCTGCTCGAACGCGAAGACGGGCGCCGCCAACGGCACCTGCGCGAACATCGTTTCGGCCACGGACCCAGACAACGAGTGCGCCACCGCGGCCTGCCAGACCGGCACCTGCAACGGCTCGGGCGCCTGCGGCAACGACCCGTCCGGCACGAGCTGCGGCAGCCCGCTCTCGTGCTCGGGCTCGACGCAGACCAACCAAGACACCTGCAACGGGACCGGGACCTGCACCGACAATTTGACCACCAACTGTGCGCCTTATGTTTGTGGTGCAACGACCTGCAAGACGAGCTGCACCGTCGACGCCGACTGCACCAGTGGCAACTTCTGCTCGGGCACATCCTGTGTCGCGAAGAAGGCCCAGGGCGCCACATGCACGCTGAGCAACGAGTGCTCGAGCGGCAACTGCGTCGATGGTTTCTGCTGCAACAGTGCCTGTGGCTCCACGTGCCAAGCGTGCTCGAACGCGAAGACGGGCGCCGCCGACGGTACCTGCGCCAGCGTCGTCGCCGCGACCGATCCCGACAGCGAGTGTCCGTCCACAGCGTGCAAGACGGGCACCTGCGATGGTAGCGGTGCGTGCGGGAACTCCGCCTCCGGAAGCGCCTGCGGCGACGTGCTGTCGTGTACGGTTTCAACGCAAACGAACGCGGACGCCTGCGACGGCGCGGGCAACTGCACCGACAACGGCACGACCAACTGCTCTCCTTACGGCTGCGGCGGCGCCGGCTCGTGCAATACGACCTGCGTGACCGCCGCCGACTGCGCCCCCGGAGGCACGTGTCTCTCGGGCGTCTGCGCGCTCTCGCTCGCCCAAGGCGCTGCCTGCTCGCTGAACGCCGAGTGCGCTTCGGGAAGCTGCGTCGATGGGGTCTGTTGCGAGTCGAGTTGCTCGGGCTCTTGTCAAGCCTGTTCGAACGCGAAGACGGGCGCCGCCAATGGCACCTGCGCATCCGTATTGGCGAACACCGATCCGGATGGTGAGTGTCCAGACGGCGTCGCCTGCCAGACCGGTCTCTGCGATGGCGTGGGCGCGTGCGGCAACACCGCCGGGGGCACCACCTGTGGAGACGCCCAGTCGTGCTTCAGCGGCATCCAGACGAATCAGGACCTCTGCAATGGCGCCGGCTCCTGCGTCGACAACGGCTTCGTATCCTGCGGCACCTTCGCCTGCGGGGCGCTGACCTGCCTGTCGACGTGCGTGCTCGACAGCGACTGTGCATCTGGAAACTACTGCTCTGGAGGAAGCTGCATACCGCAACAGATCCAGGGCTCGACCTGCACCGTCAACAACCAATGCGCGTCGGGCTCTTGCGCGGACGGGTTCTGTTGCGACAGCGCCTGTACAGGTAGCTGCCAGGCCTGCGCGGCCACGAAGACGGGCGTCGCCGACGGCACCTGCGCCACCATCCCCGTGGGCACCGACCCCGACAGCGAGTGTCCCTCGATTACCTGCAAGACGGGCACCTGCAACGGCGCTGGTGCCTGCGGAAACCTGTCCGCCGGCTCGCTCTGTGGAAGCTTCCCTGGCTGCTCGTCAGGCGTCGCCACCTTGCAGGATAGCTGCGACGGAGCGGGGACCTGCGCCGACGCGGGCACCGTGAGCTGCGGCGCCTACGCCTGCAGTGGCTCCACGTGCGGGACGACCTGCAACACCAACGCCGACTGCGGCGCGGGCTTCAACTGCGACTACCTCAAGCACATCTGTGTCACGCAGTTCTGCGGCGACGGCACCATCCAGGCGGGTGAAGCTTGCGACGACGGCAATGTCGTAAGCTACGACGGCTGCTCCACCACCTGCGCCATCGAGCCCGACGCAAGCTGTAGCGGGACCCCCAGCACTTGCACCATCGCTCTGGAGAAGATCTGCAACGACAGCCTGGACAACGACGGTGATGGGCTCACCGACTGCGCCGACCCGAACTGCGCCCTGGCCTGCGACACCACCAACTTCGGCACCTGCGCGGCAGGCGAGACGCTGGTCACCGGCACGGTCAACAACCCGAAGCGCAGCTATGACGTAGCCACGCCGTCATCGCTCATGAACATCGGCGTGTTCGGAAAGGTCACGAAGGCGGCCCTCAAGATGAACGCCTTCCACAGCTTCGACAGTGACCTGGACATCGCCCTGATCGCGCCGAGCGGTCAGTCCCTCGACCTATCGAGCGACAACGGGAGCAGCGGCGACAACTACATCAACACCATCTTGAGCGACACCTGCTCCACGCTGGTTACGGCGGGCGTGGCGCCGATGACCGGCTGCTTCAAGCCCGAGGCGTTGTTCTCTACCCTGACCTCTGGAGCCAAGGGCACCTGGAAGCTCAACATTGGCGACGATGCCAGCACGGACACGGGCTACCTCATCAACTGGACCCTTGCCATGTGCGTCAATCCGACGCTCAATCTGTGCGGCAACGGCATCCTCGACCCGGGCGAGGCCTGCGACGACAACAACAACTCCAGCAACGATGGCTGCAATGCCACCTGCTCCGCCCTGGAATCAGGCTTTAGCTGCGTGCTGGCGTCGCCCACCACCTGTCTGCCCGTGTGCGGTGACAACATCGTCAGCGGCACGCGCGACTGCGAGGACGGCAACGCCATCGACGGCGACGGCTGCTCCTCCGCCTGCCTGATCGAGCCTGGTTACGGCTGCTTCGGCACACCCAGCACCTGCGTGCGCGTGTGCGGCGACGGCTTCAAGACCTCCGATGAGGCTTGCGACGACGGCAACCGCATTCCAGGTGACGGCTGCGACGCGGCCTGCGCCCTGGAAAGCGCGGTAAACGAGCTGGAGCCCAACGACAGCTTCGCCAACGCGGACACCAACGCGGCGGCGGGCTTCTACATCGGCGGCACCTCGACCATGATCACGGGCTTCGTGCCCGTCGCGGGCAACAAGGACTTCTTCAAGATGATCCTACCCACGGCCAGCACCGTCCGCTTCGAGACGTTCGACTTCACAGGCGTCGGCTGCACCGTCAGCACGACCACGATCAACCTATTCAATTCGGCGCAGGCGCTGCTGTACACCGATCAGACCAGCGGCTTCTCCTCGTGCTCTTCCATCGTGGTGAACCTTGCCGCGGGCACGTACTACGTGCAGTTCGAGGAAGCTGGGAACAATGCGGTCGTCACGAACGGCTACAAGATGCAAATCAAGATCGAAACGCCGTTCGGCAGCGAAGCCGAGCTGAACGACACCACCGCGACGGCCAACCTGATCGTGGGCAACGACATCTTCGAGAACGGCGGCCATCAATTGTCGACCGACGTCGATCACTTCAAGGTGGTCGTGGGCGCCCTGACCGAAATCCGCACGGAGATCATCGAGGGCGGCGCGGAGACCTGCGAGTCGAACGAGGTCGACTCGAAGGTAAGCCTGCTCAACTCCGCCGGAACGTCCATTACGTCCGACGACAACGTGGGTCGTGGCAACTGCTCCTTGCTCGAGGGTCAGGGCTCGACCGAGGTGCTCACGCCGGGCGTGTACTACCTCAAGGTGGAGTCGACCACGACCACCGCGGTGAGCACGAACCAGTTCGACTACAAGGCTGTCGTCAGCCTGCGCTGACCCGTCACTCCGAGGGTCGGAGCGGTGCGCAAGCCCGCTCCGACCCCCGAATGTCGCCCTCCAAAGTCCATTGCCGCTTCAAGGCCGAGCGCCAAGAGCGCTAAGACCGCCGCTCGGTAACCTACCTTGCACTGGCAAGGTAGTGCGGTAAGAAGGCGATTGTGGTTGTAAAGGGCTATAGCTTCGGACTACCTTCATAGGTTGAGCAATTCTCACCTATGACATCGAAGCGGCAAACCGAAGCCAAGGGGCCAGAGAAACAGCGGGGCTCGCTGCTCTGGGTCACGGGCGCTTTCGTGGCGGCGCTGGTGGCGCTGTACTGGCTTTTCACGCCGGCCCCCCTCCCCGAACCGACGCCAGCCTCCGCTCGCACGGCAGGCAGCGAAGCGACTCCGACCTCGAAACCAGCCCCTCGTCCACCGGTTATCGTGCAGCCACCATCGCTACCCCTTCCTACCGAAGATACGGGAGCGAAAAATACCCCTCTTCCCCCTAGCGCCGCGGTCACCGAAGCCCTGCATCGTTTCCAGTTCACGAGCCTGCCCGCCATCGACGGGTGTACCGGTGGGCCGGCTCCGGGACCCAGGTTTCCGCAGCGGATCTTACTTCATTTTCGCCGCGCCGAAGCGCCTGAGACCGGCGGTCCCGCCACGGAAGACCGCTTCATTGCGACGGAGGCGTCGCTCGTTCCTACCCCCGAGGGGAAAGGTCCGGGGGCTCCTCCCAGCCAGGTCGTTGGCTGTCTGAATCAGCTTGTCGGGAAGGACCTCCGCGTACCCCTGGGTACGGTTCCCGAAGACACGTCCGAGTTTTCCCAAACCATCGAGCTTCCACTTCCGAGCGCCGCCCACTGAGGTACGCGCGACTCGTCACCATCCACCTGTCCGCCCTTTACGGAGATTCTATGCGAAAATTCTCACGGTCGAACCTGCGAGCCCGCCTTGGCCTCGCGCTGCTTGTCGGGCTTGTGCCGCTGACCGGCGGCATCGCCATGGCCGATGTCGTCCTGCACCCTGGGACGGTCCAGGGCACGGTCGGCCTCAACACCTGGAACTTCCCCTACGGTTCGGTGCAGATCTCCGGCAATTCGAACGGTTTTTACGCGAGCGGCCCGATCAGCAACGACACGTATACGCTCACCGTCGAGGGCGACCAGGCGTACAGCGCCTTCTACGTTTACGCGTACACGGGCTCGAACAGCTACTTCTCGATGAGCACGACCTCCCCGGTAACCGTGCCTATTGGCGGGACGATCACCGCGGACCTTGCGCGTCCCGGCGGCACCCTGGACGGCCAGGTCAACGTCACGGGCGGCACGCTCGCCCAATCGTACTTCACGGCCTCTGCGTACAACGCCACGAACGGCGAGTCCTACACGGGTCAGGCCTACGGCTACCCCGGCGCCGACGCTGCCATCCCGATGGCGGCTTCCAACGCGATTACCATCGGCGGTTACGCCACGATCAATGTGACGGCCTCGGACGGCTCGCTGATCTGCACCACGCAGCGCGCGATCACGGCGCCCACCGTGACCCTCGCCGACGGCGCGCGCACACCGGTGGTCATCGACATCAGCGTGAGCGCGGCCGACTGCGCGACGGGCATCGGAGGGCTGGTCGCCCTGAACAACGCGCCCGGCGGCGTGGGCCCCACAGACACCTATGTCTACGCCTCCGGCTCGACCTTCAAGTACGAGTACCTGACCGGCAACAACCAGCCCTACTTCCTGGCGCTCGAGGCCGGAAACTACTGGAACTGGGCCACCTCGTACTTCTACACCGCGCCCTACAACGGCGGCATGACGCTTCCCCATCAGGCCTATGTGACCGTGGTCGACGGTCAGACCACGACACGCGACTTCGTGTTCAACGGAGCGTCGGTGGGCGGACAACTGGTGACGAGCGGCACCTGGTACGCGCGTTCGACCTACGGTCAGATGAACTTCGCCGGAATCTGGGACTATCAGTTCCCTGACGGCGGCCTCACCGGCAACGCCAGCGCTTGGCAATACGTCGCCGAGCCCGCGGGCGTGTACAAGGCGATGCTCACTGAGGGCGACTGGACGCAGCAATACGCCTACTTGCAGTTCTACGATCCGAACGCCACGATCCCGATCAATAGCTGGCTCTACGCCTACCAGCCGCAGGTCCCCTTCACGCTGGTTCAGGGCACCAACACCAACCTACCTACCCAAGACGTGGCCACGGCGGAGGCGTCCATCATCTTCGACGTCGATGAGCAAGGTGGACCGGTCATCGGCATCTCGAACCCGACCATCTACGCCTACACGTACATCAACAACCAATACCAATACGTGGGCTCGTCGTCGTCGGTGCAAAACGTGAACTCGCCGACGGTGCGCATGGTCGCGACCCCCGGCAGCTACACGTTCGACGCCTACGCGACGGTGGCTGGCTCGTGGGTACGCTTCGCGACCTCCACGCTGGACATCGGGCAAGGCGGCAATACGCCCACCGGCTCCAACGTGACGATCACCCCGACCGGCCCTACCGGCGCGTCGCTCAACATGAGCATGACGTTCGAGGGCGTGACCAACTCCGGCACCACCAACGTGAGCACGACGAGCGTCGGCCCCGCGGCGCCGAACGGTCACTTCATGATCAACTCGGTGAGCGGTGCGAAGTTCGTCGACATCACGACGAGCGCCGATTTCTCGGGTAAGGTCGAGGTCTGTATCCCCTACGATCCCACGGGGCTCACACCGGCGCAGGAGGCGCAGGTCAAGCTGATGCATTACGTCTGCTCGACCCCGATTTCCTGTTCTTGGCAGGCCATCAACGAGGTCTCGAATCCGCATACGCCGCCGTACACCTCCGCGGATCCGCTGTACTTCGGTCGCACGGGATTCCAGAACCCCAACACCTCGGCCAACTACGTCTGCGGCGTCACGACGAGCTTCTCGATCTTCGGCGCGGCCGTTCCGCTCGACGAGACCGGCACCGCGCCGACCGGCACTTGTGTGGGCTCGGAGGCCGCTCCGGCCCTGATCTCCACCGACGCCGGCGTGTGCAGCGCCGCGGTGGACAACGTGAATCGCCTCGCGGGTAGCTGCGACGACGCAGGTGGCGGCTTGGCCTCCTGTACGTTCAACGGCGCCGACGTCGCGACCCTGGCAGCGGGCACCCAGACGGTGACCGTGGTTGGAACCGCGAACGATGGCTCCAGCGCGAGCTGCGACTCCACCATCGCGGTCGTCGACCGCGAAGCACCGGCCATCGGCTGTCCGACGGCGGTTACCACAGAGTGTACGGGGCCGCTCACCAACGTTAGCCTCCAAGCGCCTTGCGACGACAACTGCGCGACCTGCACCGCGAGCTGCGGCAGCGGAGCGTTCGGTTTGGGTAGCAACGTGCTTGCCTGCAACGCCACCGACGACTCCGGAAACAGCGCCAGCTGTCAGACCGCGGTTCAGGTGGTGGACACCACGGCGCCGACCCTCTCGCTGAATGTCAGCCCGCTCGTGATCTGGCCGCCCAATCACAAGCTCGTACCGATCGCGACGACGACGAGCACCTCCGACACCTGCGATTCGCGCCCGGTCGTGAGCTGCAACGCGACCTCGAACGAAGCGCCGTTGGTCCCGGGCTCGGGCAACACCAACCCCGACATCGTTGTCAAGAACGGCCAACTGCTGCTCCGCGCCGAGCGCGCAGGCACGGGCACGGGCCGCACGTACACCGTGTCTTGCACCTCGACCGACGCCTCGGGCAACGCGACCACCGCCACGGCCCTGGTCCGCGTGCCGGTCAGCCAGTAAATCCCGCCCTCTCCACGCTGGGGCGCCCAAGCGGGCGCCCCGCGTACTTCCCATCCCAACCGTCAAGCCCTCCCTGACGCGGCACCTTCCAGGCGGCGCCGCCGGGCTTCGCTACGCCAGAAACACCTTCCAGATCACCCCCAAGAGCGCGCTGCCCGCGAGCGTCTTCGGCAGTCCTATCTTGAAGCGAAACGTGGCCAGCATCGCGGCAGCCGCCAGGACGACCGCCGCGACATCGACGCTGGAGAACGTCGGAACCAGCAAGCGAAGCGGCCCCGAGTGGCGCTCGTCCACCTGCCGAAACATCACATGAACACCAAACCACAACGACAGGTTCAGGACGACCCCCACGACGGCCGCCGTAATCGACGATAGCGCAGCGGAGAGCGAGCGGTTGCCACGCAGGGACTCGATGTACGGCGCGCCGAGGAAGATCCAGAGAAAGCACGGGAGGAACGTCACCCACACGGTGACCAGCGACCCTAAGACCGCGGCGGACACGGGAGATAGGTCCCCTGGATTGCGATAGGCGCCGAGAAACCCGACGAACTGCACCACCATGATCAGGGGCCCGGGGGTGGTCTCCGCGAGACCCAGCCCGTCGAGCATCTCCCCAGGACGCATCCAGCCATGGGTCTCCACGGCTTGCTGGGCGATGTACGCGAGCACCGCGTAGGCGCCCCCGAAGGTGACGACCGCCGCCTTGGAAAAGAGCAGACCTTCCTCGACGAACACCGAGCCCGAGCCGAACTGGCTGGCCAGGATTACGAGCGGAAGGGCCCACAAAACCGCGCAAATCAACGCGACCTGGAGAGCACGTCGGAGGGAAGGTCGGGTGTGCGCAAGCTGGCCCGTGGCGGCCATGCGATCGATGACCGTGGCATGGGAGCCCTCGGCCTTGACCGCGCTCGGACGGGGGAACCAGCCCGGCGACACGCGGCTCCCGAGCAGGCCAAAGAGCCCCGCGCTCAGAACCACCAGCGGAAAAGCAACCTCGAAGAAGAAGATGGCCACGAAGGCGGCCGCCGCGAGCCCGACCATCAGGCGGCTCTTCAAAGCGCGCTTGCCGATGCGCAGGACGGCCTCCACGACCACCGCGAGCACCGCGGCTTTCAGGCCGAAGAACACCGCCGCGATGGCCGAGACATCGCCGAAGCCGGCGTACAGCATGCTCAGGGCGAGGATGGACAGAAACCCGGGCAGCACGAACAGGAGCCCCGCGACCACGCCTCCTTTGGTGCGGTGCATCAACCACCCGATGTAGGTCGCGAGCTGCTGCGCCTCGGGACCTGGAAGGAGCATGCAATAGTTGAGGGCGTGGAGGAAGCGCTCTTCGTCGATCCACTTGCGCTGCTCGACGAGCTCTTTATGCATGAGGGCCACCTGACCCGCCGGTCCGCCGAAGCTCAAGAAGCCGATTTTTGCCCACACCCGCACGGCCTGCGCGAACGGCACATGGGAAGGTTCCTGGATGTCCGAGACGTCCGCGTTGGCTGGGGGGCTTTGGCTCGTCATCCGCGTCGCGCGCCGCACATCCACGCCGTGTGGACGGATGGGGCCGTGAGTTAGTCGCCGGGGGGCTCGCTGTAAAGGGGCCCGCACCGCCTTTTGCTGCGGAGGCCGGCGCGCCCGTGATAGAGTGCGCCCGTGCTGGCCCGTCGCGCCATTTTCCCGGCCCTTTCGCTGCTCGTCGCAGGGCTTACCGCCTCCTCGTGCCTCTCACCCACGCAGGTATCGGTGGAGCTTACCACCGACGTCCCGTGCTCGGAGCTTGGGGGGATCGCCATCACCGTGGGGGCGCCCGAGGCGACCGAAGAAAAGCCGCCAGCGGCGGTGTCCCTGGCCTGTCGAGACGACGGGACCCTCGGCTCGCTGGTCGTGGTGCCGAGCGACGCCCGCGACGCCGAGCTGTCGGTGCGCGTGGTGGCAGGCCGAAACCTGGAGGTCGAGCAGTGCGACGCCCCCGAGTACGGACCCAAGGGTACGCCCAACAAGGGTTGCATCGTCGCACGGCGCACCCTGCGCTTCTTACCCCACGAGCCGTTGGTCCTTCCCATCGTGCTACGTGCGATCTGTGTGGGTGAGCCCTGCGAGCCCGGCCAAACCTGCGTGCAGGGTGGTTGCGTCGACGCCGATATCGATCCTTCCCTTTGCACCAGCGCCGACGGCTGTCCGGAGGACACCTTGACGTCGGGCTCTGGAGCGACGGGCACAGGCGGTCAGGGCGGACAAGGTGGCCAGGGTGGACAAGGGGGTGGCGGAGCCACCGCAAAGCGGGTCTTCGTGACGAGCAAGCTGTACAACGCGGCTCTCGGCGGCCTGAGCGGGGCCGATGCCCAATGTCAATCGCTTGCGATGGCAGCCGGCCTCACCGGAAGCTACGCGGCGTGGTTGAGCGACCAGAGTCAGTCGCCCTCCAGCCGCTTCACGCGCACGGGGCCCTGGACGCTCATCGACGGCACACCGATCGCCGCCGACTGGGCGAGCCTGACCAGCGGCACCCTCGAACACGCCATCGATCAGACGGAGAAGGGCGGACCGCCCCCCACCTCGCAGGTGTGCACGAGCGAGCACACGAGCGCCGTCTTCAGCTCGACCCTGGCGGATGGCACACCGGACACGCTGCACA